>JAISDP010000229.1 GCA_031264715.1 Bacteroidales bacterium | reverse complement strand
TTCATCGACAGGCAGGAAAAAGCACAGTTTTACCTGGACAGCATCATGAACCATTACTACGGCATGGGCAGGGAAGGCCTGGCCCTTGCGGGAATGGACGATGCCGGCGAGATGTCGGCATGGTATGTATTCAACGCCATCGGACTCTACACCTATTCGCCCGCCGATCCCAAATACATCGTCACAGCGCCTCTTTTCGACAAGGTTGAGTTCTCAATGGGCGATGGTCATTTTACGATTGTCAAAAAAAATTCGGGTAGAAAAATCAGCAGCATCACATACGATGGTCAAAAAATAGACGGTTACTTTATATCGCACGACGATTTGAAAAAAGGGAAAGAACTGGTGATCTCTTTCTAATCGTTCGGGTCGGGTATATGAACCGTTATTCTTATTCGATATAAGTACTTTAAAAGTAAAACAAGCGTATTCCACTATATTGGAATTCACCCAATCGGCTGCATGGACTCCAATATGTGCTTAAAACTTTCCTTTATATATGTTTATTAAATCAATAAAAAAGCTCCTTTATAAATCTTTAAGCTGCGAAAATTATCTGAGAACCGTTCAGCGAAGCTATTTCCTGTTATATAAAACCGGCCTTTTGAAATTCAATCCTCAGTTTGCCTATCATTATTTTGTAAAAAATTTAATTCGAAAGGGAGATGTTATTATTGACATTGGCGCCAATTTAGGTTATTATTCCATCTTATTTGCCCGGTGGGTTGGACCTTCAGGAAAAGTTCTTTCGGTGGAACCCATTCCTGTTTACAACAAGATATTCCAGGAGAAAGCGAAGAAATATAAAAAAATTGTCCTCTATCCCTATGCATTGGGGTCTGAAGAAAAAACGGTGGAATTGGTATCTTCCACAAGGGGAGGATATCTAAGAACAGGGCTTTCCCATATTTATAACGCCGAAAAAGACGGGCTGATCGATCAGCAGGGATTCAAGGTCGAAGCTCACATGAAAATGGCATCGGAGTTGTTTAAAAATTTGGATCGGCTGGATTATATCAAATGCGATATTGAAGGTGACGAATATACTGTTCTTTCGGATATGGAAGAGATCATCCGAAAATACAAACCTGTCATACAGGTGGAAGTCAATGATGAAAAGATCTCTCCATTCCTGAACGGGCTCGGATACCAGTCATATAAACTGCATAAAAACCGTTTGATCCGGGAAGAACCAAACAAGCCGTTAAAAGGAGATTATATTTTCCGTGTTTGATTTCATCGGGCAACAATTGATAATTATACGCGTGCGGGGCCTGTTTGTCCTCCGCCGGTGCAGGGAACGGTATGCTTTATAAAGGTCAAAAGTCAAGCAATCAACTCTTGATACGCATGTCTATTTGGCTTTTATGGGAACATCGGTGATGTTCCGGATGCTGAAATCGGGGGTTTGATCAACATTACTGCTGTGTACGGCGCGATCGGTGATATAGTATTCAATGCGCATGGTGTCAATTCCCTCAGAAATAGACGGAGTGCTTATAACTATTTCGATAGCGCCTTTCAATGTCTTATTTTGGGCTTCGTCTTTATTCATTAAGCTGTTATACGGAATATTGGATGCCTGGGTTATAACGTCTTTGGAAAATTCGTATTGCTTGTAGGTCTGATCGGGTAATTTCTGGTACCACGTATAGTATATCCGACTGACGGGATTTTTAGTATCCGGGTCAATCTCGCCGATATCGCCATCCCCGTCGAGAAAGGAAAAGGTAAGTACCGCCGATCTGATTATACCTATATCCGTATACTGCCTGTCTTCTACGGTTAATTGTTTGAAATGGATTTCGGGGATTTCGGAATACGATTGAACGGGATTACAACTCCACAGGCACCACCCGAAGCCAAGCATGCAAAATAAGGACAAAACCGTTTTCATGACTGTCAACTTTTACGGCACAAATGTACAAATAATTTTGATTTTGTTATTTCATCGGGTTTGATTTACTTTTGCACTGTGTAATTTTTGATTTTTGATTGACGAAATTCGATTGAAGTATTGGCAGTAAATCAAGAATCAAAAAACTTAGCATACCCGGCGAAGCGTTCTCGCGAAGTAACCGTTCTCATGAGCGTTTGCGTACCGGGCTTGCGGGTTCAACGAAGTTAATCATCAAAAATCGGAAATGTTATTGTCATCTTTTCTTTCGCTCCGTATCACCGATGTAATAGATATCCTTCTTGTGGCGTACCTGTTATACCAACTGTACATGCTTACGAAGGATACGGTGGCCATCAACATCTTCATCGCTATTTTCGGCATCTTCCTGTTTTGGCTGTTAGTGGAGGCATTGAATATGCAGCTTACGGGAGCTATTCTCCAACAGGTATTCAGCGTGGGAGCCATTGCACTGGTGGTATTGTTCCAGCCCGAGATACGCCGTTTCCTGGTAAACCTGGGCACCAAGTACCGTACACGGCACAAGTGGCGTTTCGAGAAACTTTTTGCTTCAGATAAAGAACTGGTTCCCGGCGTAAAGGTCAAATCCATCGCCAAAGCCTGCATCCACATGGGTGAATCGAAAACCGGAGCGCTGATTGTGATCACCCGATCCACTTCGCTCAAGGTCTACGCCGAAACCGGCGACGTTATTGATGCTACCACCTCCAGCCGGTTGCTTGAAAATATCTTTTTTAAGAATACGCCATTGCATGACGGCGCTGTAATCATCGAAAAAGACCGTATTTATGCTGCGCGTTGTATTCTTCCCGTTTCCGAGAGCCGTAATCTGCCGCCCAGCCTGGGATTGCGTCATCGCGCCGCGCTGGGCGTTACCGAAAACACCGATGCCCTGGCCATCATTGTATCCGAGGAAACCGGGCATATCTCCATTGCCGACCACGGAATTGTACGCGAAAACCTTTCGAAAAACGAACTGATCCAAACGCTTGAAAATTTGTTGACAGAGGATTAACAACTTAGCGACGCAATCCCGGCAAAGCGGCAATTGCAAATTGCCTGATGTTCCGAGCCGAATTGCAAATTCGGCTCAACGGCGCGCTTTGCCCGTCAGGGCATTCATATCAATAGAAATCAATGCGGAAAACACCAACGAAATCTCCGTAGGAAATTCATGATATGAAACCCCATACGGGGTTTTTGTCCGTGGGTCAACTGTATATTTCTATTGATATGGTTTCCCTGCCGGGAAATTCGCTCGATTCTTCTACCAACCGTCTTGTGATGCCGCAAGAGCGAAACATTCCGTGCGTATTTTGCCCGTTAGGGCATTCATAGCAATAGAAATCAATGCAAAAACACCAATGAAATCTCCGTAGGAGTCAATTCCGAATAGAATCAATGATTCTGTTTAGAACCGGAGTCAATTCCGAATAGAATCAATGATTCTGTTTAGAATCGGAGTCAATTCCGAATAGAATCATTGATTCTGTTTAGAATCGGAGTCAATCCCGAATAGAATCATTGATTCTGTTTAGAATCGGGGTTAATTCCGAATAGATCTGACGGATCTGTTTAGAATCTATCGCGATCTGTTCCTGAAAAGCCTGATATATTGTTGGATTACAAATTCGACAGTGTTCCGAGCGGCAATACAATTACCTGCGGTGAGATCGCTTCGCTAAGTTGCCGCTCAACGGGGTAGTCCCTCTGGGACGACATATTGGTAGAAAACAATTCATCGTCGGCTAAAGATAGGGAGTGTCAGGATTGATCGTTGTTTTATCAATCGCAAAAAGCAGGATAAGGGTCGCCAATGCGCTTCCGGTCATCGTATAAGCTGTTGAATGTAAAATATTCCCCACTCCCGACAAGGGCATTACGATACCGCCGACCAAAAACGTGCTTGCGCCAAGAATGGCTGATGCCGTACCCTTGTATTTTTCCTCCAAATCGAGCGCCAGGTTAGTGGAAACAGGAAAGATAGCCCCCGCGAAAAACAGGGACATGAAAAGCGCGAGGCAAAAATAAACAACGGATGTGTCGAATATGAGCGTAACGCCCGTCAACAAGCTGCAAACAAACAGCCCTGCCACGCTGTATTTCAATGTCCGGCGAGGATTTTTCAATTTTGCCGACAGGATATTGCCGACAGTTAGCGCCAAGGCATTGACGGCAAAAAAGATGCTGTATGCGACAGGCGAAACGCCGTAATGTTCCTGAAAAATAAAAGGCGACGATGCAATATAGGCAAACATAATCGCCATGGAAAATGACAGCAGGGCGATATAAAGCATCAGCAGCCTGTTTTTCATGACAGGAACAAAAAGCTTGAAGATATGAACTGCGGGAATTTTCGCGCGCTTATGGGGCGGAAGCGATTCTTTCAGGTACGCGCTTACTCCAAACACGAACAGTCCGAGAATGCCGAGGAAAAAGAATATGCCCCTCCAGCCGGTAAACAGCAGCAATACGCCTCCGGAAACAGGCGCAACTATCGGCGCAATGCCCTGCACGGCTGCAATCAGCGCAAGAAATGACAGCAAGTCCTTCCCTTGAAACAAATCGGTAGCCACCGACCTTGAAATGACAATGCTGCCGGCAGCCCCCAGCCCCTGCAACAAACGGAACCCGATTAACAGGTAAATGTTCCGGGCAAACAAACAGCCAACGGTCGACAGCAAATAAAGGACAAAAGAAGCGAAAAGCGGTCGGCGGCGACCTGTCTTATCGCTGACAGGGCCAAAAAACAACTGCCCGGCGGCTATTCCAATCATGCTTGTTGAAATGGTAAGCTGCACCAGCGAGACAGATGTATCGAAATACGCTGTTAATGCGGGCAGGCACGGCAGATACATATCTGTAACCAAAGGTGCAAACGCCGTCATTGCCGACAGCGTGAAGAGCAAATAAAGCTTACTGTTTTTTAACGGTAAATCACTTGAAACCTGTTTTTTTACTTTCATGATACATGAGGCTATATGACCTCAATCCGGCTGCAAAAGTAAGGGAAAAAACATTCAACTGTAACCTGAAAGTCATAAAAAAAGTTTTTGCCTGCACATATATGCGATTATTTATCAATGAATTATCGTCGCACCAGCGTTTAGTACACGTACGGAATCAGCCGTTTTGTCCGTTTCATATACGCTGTGTACTGTTCGCCGAAACGTTCCGTCATCAGCTTTTCCTCGTCGGGAATACGGACGGCGAAGAGGATGGCCAGCCCGATGCAAAGGGTGGCTGCGTAGAACCAGTTAGCCGTGATCAGTACAAACGAAACCATCCACAGGATCATGTCGGAATACATCGGATGCCGTACCCTCTTATAAGGTCCCGAAACAATCAGCGTATGCTCCGTGCGTATTTCGAGCACAGGACTCCAGTTGTCGCCCAGCGTCCGGTGTATCCGGTAAAACCACCACATGCCGCAGACGCCGACGGCAAAACCCGCTATCCGCACGCCGTCCGGCAATGCGAACTGCCCGAACGACAGCCACGGCGTGAAAAGCCAAAGGACGCCCGGTATGGCCATTACGACGAACATCATCTGCGTCAGCCGCTTTTCGCGTACCGGGGCGATTTCCTTTTCCTTGTGATGCCGTTTCCCGTATCGCTTCATGTAATGAATACGAATGACATTCATGGCGACAACCACCATGCCTAAAAGAATTTTATAAATAAGCCCGCTCATGCTTCCGCTGTTTGGGATTTCCTTTTTGCCCCGTCTGTTCCTGCCTTTCGCAGACGGAGATACAGGTACGATCCGAAAATCAGGACAAGTGAAATAATATGGATGTATTGTCTGGCCTGCGGACTGGTTTTAATATCTGCAAATCCCACGCTTTGTCCATGACCGCCTCTTCCCGGGGCTGCGGAAACGCCGGCATTATTACTGAGTCCGCCTTCCGGCTGTATATCCCGGACATGATCCCGCCCGCCTGCATCCGTTTCTTTATTTTCGCGAACGCGCTCTCTTCCGTCCGGACGATTCGCCGGCTCGGTCCGGGTTTCCCGGTCGCTTTCTGCGGCTTCTCTTCCTCTTCCCCGTCTTTCCGGATTTGCCCGTGTTTCGTCGTTTTCCGCCCCGGTTTGGCTACGGATATTTTCTACCGCCTGAACGTTTTCAATCTGCACATGCCTGCCGCCTCTCGGATTCAGCAGTCCGCCGACTTGAAGCGCCATCGCATGAACAAATAAAAGCGCATACAGGACATAGGACCATCGCTGCAGTTTCTTCCACCTGACGCCTCCGATGCGTTTACGTACCGAATCGAATGATGTGACCCAAAGGGGAAGGAACAGTATGAGCAGCACGATGCCCAGCACAAGGCTGAAATTCGATATCCCCGCGCCCAGCGGGCTTGTCACGTTCCCGCCTGCCATATATCCTTCGTTATCGGTAAAAAACTTGAGCGCCGCGGGGAAATTGTTCGTTACCCGGATCAGCGAATGGGTCAATATCGGGAAGCCCGACAGGATGGACAACTCCTTGCGTATGCCGAGGAGTTTCTTTACAATGGGATTTTTGGGGTTTAAAGCGCCCGTGTACATGATGATGATCAGCAGGGGGAAACCCAGCGTTCCCGCGTGGATATAATCCCTCATGAGGCCGCCCAGGAACGGGATGCGGCCGAAGCTGAACATCTCGACTCCCAGCAGCCTGCCGATAAAGGGAATCGCGACCAGGGCAAAGGGAATTGCAAATACGATGTAATAAACCGTTGCATGTCGTTTGATTGATTTCGACAACAAAACGGCCAGCAGGGTCAAAACACCCAGCGCCACGAACAGGGGCGCAAGGGTGTAGAGAAATTGAATGAAATCTATGAATAGCTTAACCATACCTTAATCCTGCGTTAACCGTCCTATCGCATTAATGCTTGTAGCGCCCGTAATGCTCAATCCTTTTGTTGCCGCCGCCGTTGCCGGATCGATGATATATATGGCAGGATCGGCAGCTTCCGCAGCAATCGGGAAATACATTTTTCCGCCGTACGGCGCGGGCAGGCCGGTAGCCGTGATCTTATCCTTTGCGGGAATACCTGTTACCCATTTGAAGGTTTTGCCGGCAGCATCCGCCACGCCGTATTGCGTAGCCGCGCCGGTAGCTGCCGGGACAAGGTCGTTGTACAGTTCGAGCAGGAAGTAATTTCCTGTGATGTGCCATACTTTACGGAACTTGTATCCGTCGGTTTTTTCCTGTATATTGAAATAATACGAAGCGTCGAAAGCCGTTGCGCCCTTATTGATGCGCAAGGCGCCCGCCGGACGGGTGGTTGTGCTCTCGTACGAGCCGGAGAAGACATATACGCTGCCATCGTCGGCCTTTGCAATCTGCGAATAATACTGCGAGCGGAAACGTCCCGACGAATAACTGATGCGATCGTCGCGATAGATGCGTTTCAGGTTCAGGCCGGCGTCAAAGGCGGCTACCCAGACGCTGTCGGGATAAGCGATCGCGCCCGAACTTGAGCCGCCGCCCTGATTCGGGTCTCTCGGCTGCGAAACGACCAGCCCGGTAAGAAATTCGCCGTTGCCCATGTCCACAATGCCGGAAAGGGTGGCCTGTCCTCCGTTGCCGGTAATATTGAGCGTCGTGATGGTTTTTTCCTGCAAGGCAAAATTATTCTTTAAATCAATGATGGTGAACGTAACGCCATCGGTGCGCTCATTGCCTTCGGCGTCGGTAAGGGCGGCTCCGGAAGCATCTACAGGCGTTATGCCGCCAACGCTGGCCAGGGCGTAACGGTCGAAAAAGCCGTAGGAGGTAAAGCGGGAAGTGATGTTGAACTGTCCCGACTCGTGCAGCGAGCCGTCCTCGGCTACCACGTATCCGAGTCCGATGCCGGGGTCGCCCTGCTGGTAAATCAACCCGACAGCAACCGAGGGGTTGGCGTTGAAAATCCACGTATATCCCGACAGTTCGAGCGTTTTCACATTATTGGCAATGGACATTTCTCCCGTTTCGGGGTCGTCGGCCCGAAGAATGTACTGCGCCGATTCTCCGGTAGCCGAAATAAAGAAAGCGCCCTGTTTTTCGGGTTCGGACGGAGAGTCGTCTTTGTCGCACGAAGCAAAAAATAACGGGGAGCACGCGCATAATAATATGGATAGCGAGCGTGCGGAAATTGACTGTTTGAACTTTGAAATCATAAAACTTTGAATTTGACTTGAATTAAAAATTAAATTGAATAAAAATTATTATCTGTAAAAGGAATATCTGAATTTCACCAAAAAGCTCCGTCCCGGCTTTTGCAGGCTGTAATTGTCGTAGAGGATTGCGTCGGCGATGTTGAGCGCTTCGGCGGCGATGCTGTAGCGTCCGTCCCGGATCGAATACAGGATGCTCAGGTCATGCGAAAGCTGCTGCGGGATAATGATGTCGCCGCCTTCGCTTTCCCAGTCGCGGAAGAACGAATGAATGAAGCGCATGTTGTATCCGAACGACAGGACATTGCCCCGCCCGAAACAGTTATTGAGATGGCAGTTTGCATCCACATTGCCGAACAGGTAAGGCACATTCGGCATCCGGTCGCGGTAGTAGATCAGTTTCCTGCCGGCAGCGCTGTAGCGTTCCATATTCCTGATGTCCTGAACCGTGAGATTCCCTCCTGCGGAAAACGTTTTCCTGTAGAAATACCTTGCTTCGACGTCTGCGCCCAAATTGCGCACCCGCCCGTGATTGGTGTAAAAAGCGCCGCCATAGCGCTGTTCTATCTGGCGGCGGATATAGTCGCGCGTATCGCGGTAAATCAGTCCCGCATCGAAATAGACGGAATGGGCTTTGCCGAAAGTATGCTCGTAAGAAACATTCACGTTCAGGTTGAGGCTGTTTTCCGGCTTTAAGCCTGCATCGCCTGTTTCCAGCGATTCGTCGCCGAAGAGTTCGTTTTCCGAAGGCAGGCGGAAGGCTTTTTCAAGCGAAGCTTTCAGTTGCCATTCGGCGACAGGGAAAACGGTTGCACCGATTCCGTAGCCGGTGGTGCCGAAATCGCGTTTCTGTTCCTCATAAGTGGCCGTGGTCGTAGTCGATACGTTGATCGGGCCGCGCACCATCACGTCGTAACGCTTCACGAAACCCGAGACATTCCATCGCTTCGACGGCTCGAAACGATAGGACAGTCCCAATACGTTCTTCAGGTTTGTCCGGCGCATAAAAGTGGCGGCAGTGCTTGTTTCGGCGTTAGCAGCCGCATCGGTAGCCTTACGGCTGAAATTGCCGTACAGGTTGTTGAAAGAAAACAGGTGCCGCTCGTTGAACCGGTAGCTCAATCCTGTCGAAACCGATGCGTTGCGGTTGTCATACTCGCCCATCGTGTACTGTCCTTCGCCTTTGAAACTCTTGACGCGGTATTCGCCCTGCCAGTTGTACTGACGGGCGAGCGTGTCCGTATTACTGTTTCGGGCAAGGCTGTAATTGGCCGATAGGCGCAGGTTCAAGCCTTCGGTAAACAGGTTTCTCTTTTCATAATAGAGCGCGGGGACTACGCTTTGCGCCTTTCGTTCGCGCCCGCCATACACTATTTTCATCAGATTGGCATTCTGAATATCCTGTTTTTCCTTGCTGACCGTCAACTCCACCTGCAAGCGGTCGGCCCACGGCTTGCGCACAACGCCTGCCTTGACGATCGCCGCCTCGTTATGGTAATTGTCGTGAAACCGTCGGAACCAGGATTCTTCCTGCGAATAGCCGTTGGTTTCGAGGTTGAGCAGGCGGGTTTTTACCCTGTACCTGTTGTCGGAATAGTTCTGATAAGCGTTGAGGCGTACAAAAAAACCGTTTTTAGCCGTATGTCCGAGGCTTATGTTCGATTTGTGCGTATTGAACGAGCCGTAGGAATAAGAGACGTCGACAAAAGTCCTGCGCGACTGTCCCGTAACGATGTTGATTGCGCCGCCCAGAGCGTCGCTGCCCAGTTCGATGGGAACAACGCCCTTGTAAACTTCAATCCGCTCGGCAATATGAACCGGGATATTGTTCAGCCGGAACGACGAGCCGAAGCTTTCCATCGGCATCCCGTCCATAAAAATTTTGACATGCCTCCCGCTGAATCCGTTGAGCGAAACGTGCGAATTGCTGCCCATTCCGCCCGTTTCGCGAATCTTTACGCCGGAAACGCGGTCGAGCGCATGAGAAATATCGAGCGAAGTATGATGCAACGCCTCCGCATTGACCGCTATCACATTGAACGACGATTCACGGATACGCTGCACGGGGCCTCTGGCTTCAACAACAACTTCGTCCAGATGGCGCCGGCTGTCTTCCAGATGTATTTCCAGCTCAAGCCGTCCATGGGGCTTCGGTTCTATTTGCTTTTCGTACGTAACATAGCCCAGCGACTGTACACAGAAGGTTTGCGCGCCCGGAAGAACCTGAAGAACAAACTTCCCTTCGGCGTCGGATTGCGTACCCGATTGCGTGTTTTTAATGTAAACGGAAGCATATTCTACCGGCTCGCCTTTTACATTCGTAATGACGCCGCGAATAACCACATTCTTATCCCCATCGACCTGCGTAAACGCCTGCAAACAAAACAAAAGCAGCGAAACAGGGATTGGGATTAATATTCCTTTTATTCTTTTTGACATTATATATATCAATCGTATAAAATTTGA
>JAISDP010000181.1 GCA_031264715.1 Bacteroidales bacterium | reverse complement strand
TTGTCCATGCTTTTTCCTGTCAGGGATGAATCATTGATCCGGTATGGGCGCGGACTATATGTATTTCCCGTCAGGGAAACCATATCAATAGAGAATGGCATGGCGCAGGCTATGTATTTCCCCGTCAGGGAAACCATATCAATAGAGAATGGCATGGGCGCAGGCTATGTATTTCCCCGTCAGGGGAACCATATCAATAGAAAAACGTGTATCGACACCCGGATCAAAACCCCGTATGGGGTTTCACATCATGAATCTCCTGCGGAGATTGGCGGATGTTTTCCGCTTTGATTTCTATTGCTATGAATGCCCTAACGGGCAAAGTGCGTACGAAATGTTTCAACCGTTGTCCATGCTTTTTCCTGTCAGGGATGAATCATTGATCCGGTATGGGCGCGGACTATATGTATTTCCCGTCAGGGAAACCATATCAATAGAATGGCATGTGCGCGGGCTATGTATTTCCCCGTCAGGGAACGGCTTTCAATTTTCAACTTTCAATACTTTCGTTTCAGATACATCCAGATTCCAATGCCTGTGCCTGATAATACCGTCCAGGCAGCCAGGTATCCATACCGCCACTGCAGTTCGGGCATGATCTCGAAATTCATTCCCCACACGGCAGCCAGGAAACTGAGCGGAATAAATACGGTAGAAACAATCGTCAGCCGCTGCATGCTGCGGTTCATCCTCAAATCGTTGCTCGAAGTATACAGGTTCATCAGGCTGAGAATCATTTCGTGGTACGAATCAATGGATTGCGATACAAAGTTGATGTGGTCGCATACGTCGCGGAGGTAGGCAATCGTGGGTTTTTCCACCAGGTCATGATCTATCCGCATCAATCGGTGGAACGATTCTTTGAGCGGCAGTATGGCCCTTTTCAGTACCTGGTAACGTTTGCGGTTATGCAGGATCATTTCCCGTACATTCATTTCCGCGTCTTCGTTCAGAACCTGATTTTCCACATTCACCAGCAGTTCCTCCGTTTTGTCTATTTCGGGCAGGTAGCTGTCAACAATGCTGTCCAGCAGCAGGGCAAACAAATGGTCGGAACCCTTGCTGCGCACTTTCCCGGTGTTGTTGTCCAACGCTTTGCGGATGCCGGAGAATAGCGGCCGGTTGCTTTCGCGGAACGATAATACGCAGTTTTTCGCCAATACCAGGCTTATCTGCTCCACCTCAGGCATGTCGCCGTCCGAAGGATTAAAATATTTGAGAATTACCAGCGTACAATTGTCGAAATCCTCGACGCCCGGCTGCTGGTGCACGTTCAGGATATCTTCGACCAGCAAGGGGTGCAGATGCAGTTTTTTGCCCGATGCGGCAATCTGTTCCGCCTGATTAAGCCCGCAAACATGCAACCAGTACTTATCCTTACATTCGTCAGGCGTAAAATCCGCAAGACGGTTGAAATGTTTCACAGTGCAGCCGGTTTCGCTGTAAGACACGCACGTTGCAGTCGGCGTGATGTCAACCGTTCCCGTATATACCGGCGTTCCGGGCAGCATGTTGCTTTTTTGCCCGTATCTGCTCCCGTGTGTTTTTGAATGAGCCAATGCTTGAAGGTTTAAAAGGGTTTAAAATTTTAGACTTTTAGACTTTTAGTGTAACAGCTAACGAAAAAGGATACTCGTTTTAGCGGGTATCCTTTTCAATAAAATAAATGAAGAAAAAAATATGCTATCCGGCGGCAGCGTCCTTCTTTGCCGGCGCTTTTCCGGCCGCCCTTTCCGCTTTAGCCGTCACCGTCCTTTTTACGGATTCGGCTTTGGCCGGCGCTGTTTTCCCTGTCGACACTCTGCCCGCCGTTGCTGCAGTCGCTTTCTTTTTCGTTGCCGCTGCTTTCTTCACGGGTTCTTCCAGCGTCAGGTCGTCGTCATCCTGCATGGCCCTGGCAATGGTTGTCCGCAACTTATCCAGCTGCAGCCTGGTGGCCTTCAACTGGCGGTCTTTTTCAACCAGTTCCAGCTCCAGCGCTTTCACGTCGACCTTAGCCTCCGGTTCGGCCACTTTTTGCAGCTGCATCGTGAAGTCCGACAGCACGTTCATGTAATTGATGAACGCATCGTAGGGCGATTCGTACGGATTGTAAGGCGTACGGCGGCCTGTGGAGTAGAATTTGGTACTCATGAAGCGGAAATGATCGCTCGTTTGCAGATATTTCCAGTCAACTTTGATTTTCGGGTCGGGCGTCTGTTTCACGCGTTCGGCCAGCTTGTACAGCTTATCGAAGGCTTCCAGCTGCAATTCGTTACCCTGCCATGCCGTGAGGTCGCGTTCTTCGTCGGTCCACGAAATCGGGTAGTGGATGCTCAATGGAGCTACGGGTTGCAGCTTTAACAGTTCGTTGGGCGTAACGAAAGCGAATTTCTTTTTGACAGCGACCTTCGGCAGGTAACGGAGGAATTCGAAAATGCCGGTCGAAGCCGGTTGTTTTTCGCCAAAAGTAGAATAATCAAGGCTGATATTGATCACTTCTTCTTTCGGGTTGAGGAGTTCCATCCAATAGACCATCTTTTCGGCTGTCAACGGGTATTCGCTCCATGCCTGCACCGAGAAGTTGAAACGAATGTCGTCGCTTAGCTTGTAGTTGCGCAACAACAGTTTCAGGCGCGGGTTGGTGGCCGAACAGTAAACGTAGTTGGGGCTTTTCCAGCCGAGGATATGCCTGGCGCCTTCGGTAAATACGCCCTGGAATCCCATCTCTTCGACCATCGCGCCGATTTCATTGCTGTAAATCATGTTGCTGTTGCAGAAAACTTTGCTCACCGGCTTCCCGAAATGGCGTTCGATCTTTGCTCTGTTCGTTTCCACCTGTGCCACAAATTCTTCCTTATCTACCAGCGATGCCAGCGAATAGGCGTCGGTTCCCGCTACAAATTCCACACACCCGGTATCGGCCAGGGCGCGGAAACTTGTCAGCGCTTCCGGCGCATACAGTTCAAACTGGTCGAGGGTAGTGCCCGATATGAAAAACGATACCTTGAATTTATCCTTATGTTCCCTGATCGCATCCAGGAGGATCCTGTTGGCCGGGAGGTATGAAAGCTCGACCATGCGGCGGATATAGGATTCATTGGCATAATCATCATAATAATAATGATCGGAACTGATGTTGAAAAAACGGTACCTTTTCAACCTGAATGGTTGGTGTATTTGAAAATTGAGACAAATCTTCTTCATGAGACTATGGTTTAAAAAAGATTAAATAACACTATAATATACATCCCTGACATGCCTGGCCGAAGTTTCCCACTTCAAATTATCCACCTCGTTTTTGCCTTGCTTGCTGAAAACATGGTGGAGCGCCGGATAGTTCAATATCCCGTAGATAGCGTCGGCCATGGCTTGCGTGTCCCAAAAGTCCACCTTAACGGCGTTTTTCAGTATTTCGGCTACGCCCGACTGCCGCGAGATGATCACGGGTACATTCGACTGCATGGCTTCCAGCGGCGAAATGCCGAAAGGCTCGGATACCGACGGCATCACGTATACGTCGCTCAAGCCGAACATACGGTACACATCGTCGCCTTTGAGGAAGCCCGTAAAGTTGAACCTGTCGCAAATTCCCAAACGGGCTGCCCGCCGGATCATCATGTTCATCATATCGCCGCTGCCGGCCATTACAAACCGCACGTTACTCATCTTTTTGAGTACCAGGTTAGCCGCTTCGATGAAATATTCGGGACCTTTCTGCATGGTGATGCGCCCGAGGAACGTAACGATTTTCTCGTCGAAATCGCCGCGCGCAGGCGCCTTGACCGATTCGCCGGCTTCCACCGGCTCTACGGCGTTGTATACGGTTACTACCTTTTCGGGTGCAATGCCGTATTTCTCGATCACGATGTTACGCGTGAGGTTGCTCACCGTGATGATCCTGTCGGCCGCATCCATCCCCTGTTTCTCGATGTTGTACACCACGGGGTTGACATTACCGCCGCTTCGGTCGAAATCGGTAGCATGCACGTGTATGACCAGCGGTTTGCCCGATACGTATTTGGCAGCGATGCCTGCCGGGTAGCACAGCCAGTCGTGCGCATGGATCACATCGAAATCGTGCTGGGTGGCAATGGCGGCGCCTATCAATGCGTAGTTGGATATTTCCTGCATCAGGTTTTGTCCGTAGCCGCCTGTGAACTGTAATTGTCCTTCGAAATCGGAGGTGATAAAACTGTTCTCGCCCTGAACACTGTTCAAGATATATTTTTCGTACGTTTCGGGGTCGACATACGGCAACAGATGAACCCCGACTTCTATTTGCTGCATCTTTTTCAGGAACCCGGCAATCCGTACGTCGTGAACCCGGATATAGACGTTATTGGCGCCGATCAGGCCGATTGTGTTTTTGTCTTCGTCGCCGAAAGCTTTGGGAATGACGAACAGTATATCCATGTCGGAGAATGAGGTCATTCCCCTGGTCAGCCCGTAACAGGCCGTTCCAAGTCCGCCTGAAATATGAGGAGGAAACTCCCATCCAAACATTAATACTTTCATATGCTGTTTATTTTTATGGGTGATGAATGGCTTTGTTTACGCGCTGTACTTTTCGATCATTTTGAACATTTGCAGCAGAGCGGCAACGCTCCATGCCTGGGATATAGCCCCTTTTGCCTGGTGTGGCGGGTCGCCGTTGTAGACCTCGGATATGGTGCCGAGTCCGTGCTGGGTCATTTCCTCTTCGAAACCGTGCACCAGGCTGTTGATATATGCCACGCCCGATTTTTTGTGGATGCGCAGCCATCCGGCGCTGAACCCTTCGAGCAGCCACGGCCACACGGTACCCTGGTGGTAGGCAAGGTCGCGTTCTTCCTGCGCCCCCCCGTAGATGCCTTTGTAGTTCGGATCGTCGGGCGACAGGGTGCGCAAGCCGCGCGGCGTGACCAACTGACTGTTGACGACGTCCAGTACCGACTTCTTGATTTCGTCGTCGATCATGCTGTAAGGCAGCGATGCGGCAAACACCTGGTTGGGACGTATCGACCAGTCTTTATTTTCGCTGTTCACTACATCGGCTAAATAACCTTTTTCTTCGTCCCAGAAAGCGGCTACAAACGAACCGGCAATGAGTTCCGGCAAGTCTTTCCATGCGTTCACGAATTTACGGTCGCCGGCTTCTTCGGCCAATGCGAGCGTGAACTTGACCGCGTTGTACCACAGGGCTTGAATTTCCACCGGGTAGCCGATACGCGGGGTAACAGCCTTACCGTTGACCACGACATCCATCCATGTAAGCGCTTTACCGTCCTCTCCGGCATATATTAACCCATTGTCGTGCATGCGGATGCTATAAGGAAGCGAGCCGTTGCGGAAATTTTCGAGGATGGCCTTCATGGTTTCGCCGTAGAGTTTCCATACTTCAGCATTTTTACCCGTATATTCGGCATATTGCTGCACTGCGGAGAAGAACCAAAGCGGCGCATCTACCGAGTTGAAAACCGGATTCTGACGGCTTCCCATGTTGGGGAACAAGCCCCCTTCCATGCGGCTAACCATCGTATTGAGCACTTCCCTGCAGGTTTTGTGATCGTCGATGCCAAGGGTGATCCCCGGCAGGGCGACAAAGGTATCGCGTCCCCAAACGCCAAACCAGGGGTAACCGGCAATCATTTCGGTGGTTTTGTCCTCATCGTTGCGGATGATGAACTGTTGTGCGGCGTTGGTGAGGCAATGCATGTAACTTGAGCGCGGCAGCCTGCGTTCCAGCTGTGTAACAAAATGACGTTTGAAAGTAGCGGGGTTTTCTTCCCGGAGACTGGCCGAGAAAATAATGTTTTCATCCTTCTTGATGTCCACTTCGAAATAGCCCGGCACAAACAGGTCTTCGCTGTATTCGTAGCCGCGTTCCTGTTCTTTTGGATATTCGATACCGTAAAACCAGTCGGGTACCGGGATAAATTCCACTGCTTTGGAAAATTGCATGTAAAGTGTGGGCAGACCGGAATACATTTGTATGCTTACGCCATTCTTGATGGAAATGGCGTACGTATTGGCTTCGTGGTTGGCATGTGTGAGCGCATGCATGCTGCGGAATGCCAGGAATGGCCGGAAGCGCAGTTTGGTTGGCGAATGAGCGTCAAGCAATGTATACCGCAACAGGATTTGTTCCTTCTGATCCACCAGCAGGCTTTCCTTGCACAGTTGAACACCTCCTACCCGGTAAACGGTTCCGACAACAGTATCCGTAGAAAAATCGACCACATATTTATGGCCCTTAGGTTCATAAACCTCTCCCGCGTATTTGTGGATGCCCAGGTTGAACTCGCTATTGTGCTGAACAACCGTTTCGTCCAGCGACGACAGGAAAACAAACCTTCTGTTTTCAAGATATTTTACGGGGCTTACCAGCAAGCCATGATATTTCCGCGTATTGCATCCTATAATGGTGGTATTACAGAATGAACCACCCCTATTGGAACGCAGGACTTCGCGATGAAGAGAATACTCCAGGTTAACCAACTGAGTTTTGTCAAATTTCAGATAACTCATGAGTATAAAAATTTGTTAATATTCTAATTATCAATGAAAAAATAAAATTCTTGCCCAAAAATCAATTTTTAAATTTACACATTAAATTGATAAGAACAACAAATTTTATTTCTCTTGCACATATGAAACATTTATTTTTCTTTTACGTATTGTATTAAAAAGGAAAAGTGATTCATGAAATCTCTACCAAAGCACCTGTTATATCCGGCAGACATTTTTGTTGACAAGTCCCCGCACACCGTCAGTACCGTGCTGGGTTCGTGTGTATCCGTCTGTTTGTACGACCCGGCGCTGGGGCGGGGAGCCATCAATCATTTTATCCTGCCGCAATGGAACGGCCACGATTTGGCGACCATGAAGTATGGAAACCTGTCCATCATCCGCATACTGGAGGAATTGCTTACGCTTGGCAGCAAATACGAAAACATAGTGGCCAGGGTGTTTGGCGGCGCCGAGGTACTCACCGGCACGCCTACCAATTTTCATATCGGCAGGCGCAATGCCCGGATCGCTATCGAAATCCTTACCGAATTTAAAATACCTATTCTCCT
>JAISDP010000130.1 GCA_031264715.1 Bacteroidales bacterium | reverse complement strand
CTGAGCGGCTTTGTAATCAAGACCTCGCTGAGCGCCTGGGTATTTCTGCTGGTTGGCTTCATAGCATTAGCGGTTACCCTGCTCACCACCGGCTATCAAACATGGAAAGTGGCAACCGCTAACCCGGTAAAGAGCTTGAAAACGGAATAGGAAACCGAAACTCCCGGCGGGGAGTCTGAAAATAAAAAAACCAGCTTTTCAACTGGTTTTTTTATTTTATAAATTTTATAAGGAACCTTAAGGAACTTTGGTCATGATTGTCGGGAAATTACCCCATCCCCCCTGATCGACCGTTCTGGGTGATATAAACGTGATAGAGATTCCTCCGCAAGTACTGATGTCTCCCGAGGCCGCACCAATAGAGAAATTGGTATAACCCCCCAGATCCGCCCAGAAGACTTGTTTTGGGAACGAATATTTATAATTGGACATGTTGATACCGATTTTCAAAGGCGAATCGGGTCCCGGTTCTCCATATACATAACCATCTCTCACGAAAGTAAGAATAAGGCCTGCCCCCGGCTGATCGGGATCTTCCGTTGCCACGACATCCCACTCGTCTTCGATGAATTCCGGATCACTGTATAGCCAATTCCCCAACAAATCGTCAAAACTCATACCACAAACCACGTTATAAGCAATATAACCGACTTGTTCGTCAATATTCGCCAGGGATTTGTTCGTGGCAAATCCGGTAGGCTTCGACCACCCGATGGTTTTCATTCCATCGGGCATGGTCAGGTTGTAATAAAATACAAACTGTTCGCCGCCTTCAATGTCGCTACCGCCTGTTTTTGAGATGATATCGGAGAGTTTAAAACTGTTAACCACCGCCTGATCAATGCTCAGGCCGCCGGTTATTTCAGCCAGCAGTACCGTTTGATAATTATCGGCGGCAGGGTTCCTCACCACATAAATCTCCACTTTGGCATATTCGGTACCGCCAAACTGATGGAGTTTGGTACCGATCCTGATTTCCGTATTCAAATCGGAAATCGAGGTCAGGAAAGGTATTTCATCTATTTTTTCGAGGGTAATAAATGTGGCTCTTTCGGCATCGGGGAAAGGAAGTTTGCTGTCTCCGCAAGCGGCAAAAGCAACCATACACCCTATCATCCATATGATTCGATTGAAATATTTCATTTTCTTTAATTTATTTGTTCAACATTATTGCTGCCAGAAAACTTTAACGGCTTGGCTTGCCTTTTGGGTCATATTGGGGTTCCGGTCTACCTCGTTACGCGGATACCATAACGAATTGGGGTAAGGCCGCGAGCAATAGGTATTCATTCGGGCGTCCGATCCGGTTGCTGCGGTTCCATCCGCAAGCTGCGGGGTAATCCCGTACCCCGGACTGTCCGCATCAAAAAGTATCGGATAACCTGTCCTGCGAATATCCGTATACGATTCGAACGGATTCATGACGTCGTGTATCCATTTTTGCGTCAGGATGATTTCCAGCTTCCTTGCTGTGCTTGTTGCCGCATCGTATTTTCTCATTACAGCATCGACATACGCATCGATATCAGCCGCTGCGATCCCGGCGGCCGGAGCGCCGCCCAAACCCTTACCGGTATTGTTCAGGTGGATAAATGCGGCACGAATGGCTGTTGAAAGAGCATCTCCGGCATTACCGGCAATCGTCCCGTCCAGCATCATTTCGGCTTCAATGAATTTCAGGTCGGCGCAGGTAAACATTTTCTGCACCGTTTTTCCCTGCGCGCCATCGGTTTGCGTCACAGTCCGGGCGTCGCCGGTATCATATTTCCCGCCAACGGGATATAATCCCCATACGGTAGCATACGAAGTTTGATTGGCGCTCCCAGCCGCCGAGTTATCGCCGAAGAAAATGGAGATGAAGCCGCCGTCCCTGAAGCTACTGGCAGCCACCTCTTCATCCGGGGCAGCCTGATTGTAGAAATAATAGGGGATACGCGGGTCTACGATGCTTCCGAAAGGATTGCCGGGCATATTGTATTCGATATAGCCATTCATTATTTCGTAGAGCCACGGGCTGGGATAATTGGTATGCTGGGTGGCGCCATAACAGTGTGTGTAAGCAATGTAGCGTTCGTCGGTTGGCGATTGGGAACCCGAAAACGGAAATTGGAAATCCATTGCTGCATCGATACGCGGCCCGGCCACTGCTTCGGCCAGCCAAGCGTCCCATCCGGCGATCCTGGTTTTCACATTCCTGGTATTGTTACACATGCGCAACATCAGCGTATTGGCCAGGGCGGTCCACTTGTCCGTATCGCCTCCATAGATAATATCGGCCGAACCGGGCTGAATCAGGTTGACGTCGGAACCCGTTTCTTTAAAGTGATCCTTGGCCTCCTTGAGGATGGTGAAACAGGCGCTGTATACTTCTTCGCCCTTATCCACTTTGGGGTATTGGGTGTTCCCCACATCGGCGGCCTCAAAGAAGGGAATGTCGCCCCAAAAGTCAACCATATTCATGGCAATGTATACTTTCAGGATTTTGGCAATCCCAACGAAATCCCAATTTTTCTGTACTTCTCCCTCTTTGATGATTTCGGCATAGGTGGCCAGCGAACCGGCATAAAAGCTTGTCCACGAGTTTCCATAGCCGCCTGCTTCGGCAGGGGAAGCATAGCGATTGGCGTCCTCCCGTACGTTATTATGGTGGACAAATACGCTCAATTCGCTCCCCAGGTAATAACGCTGTGAAACAGAAAAAGCTGTTTCCACCTGGGCATTGCTGAGCAACTTTTTCAATTCGGCGCTTGTCGCGGAGTTCGGATCGGTATTGACATCCAGGAAATCATCGCACGAAACTGCCATGATCACGAAGCCCAGCACAAGGGATATATTCAATATTGTTTTCATATTCATATATAATATTATTGATTAGAAAGTGAATCTCAGGTTGATGCCATAACGTTTGGATGAAGGCGCCACATCATATATCAACCCCCGGATATTCGAATCGGCGCCAAAAGTATTGGCAACAGGGTCCAGATTAATGTGTTTGGGGATGTTGGGTGCATAAAACCACAGGTTGCGGGCGGTGAAGGTTATGTTGATGGCTCCAAAGGGCAGTTTTTGCAGCAGGCTTTTGGGAATGGCGTATCCCAGCGATACTTCGCGCAGGCGAACGTTGGTACAGTCGAACATCGAAAATTCGTCCGCCGCGTTTACGCCAAAACCATCCGTAAACCACAGATCCATCGCGGCAAGCGGGATCGTATTTTTTATTTTGTCGCCATTGGCATCCAACAAGGGTTTCGACGGATCGGAAGGGTCGTACAGGTACCCGGGGATAATAAATCCGCCTTCACGGTCTTCGTTGAATTTGGTAACGCCGCGGCCCAGGATGTTGTTGTAGGGGCTCATATAATAATCGCCTCCTTTTTGAAAATCGATGATAAATCCCAAAGAAATACCTTTATACGTCAGCGCCGATGTCACGGAGGTTTGATAATCGGGATAAGGATTCCCGATATATCCTTCTTCCACATCGTTGGTCATCAGGCCCGATGCCGGGTTCACCAACAGGTTTCCTTCGTCGTCGCGGTATACCCTGGTTCCCCTCAGGTAGCCGTAGGGCATCCCTTTTTCGAGCATCGGCGTAGGGCAATTGGAGCAACCCGTATACATGGTCAGGGGTTCGCTCGAATCACCGTAAAGGCTCACTACTTCACTTTCGTTTTTGGAAAACACCCATGTCAAATTCCAGTTGAACCCGTCATCGTCAACCTTCAATATTGCCGCATCCACAATCATTTCAAGACCCTTGTTCTGCACTTCCCCGAAATTAGTGTAGAAATCGGTCTTACCCGATGACGCGGGCAACAACAGGGGAGCGATCTGGTCGGTCGATTTTCTGTTGTACCATGCCAAATCGACCATGATCCGGTCCTTCCATATTCCCAAATTACCGCCGACTTCAAATTCTTTGGTAAATTCGGGTTTCAGGTTCGGATCATACGAGATGGATGGAATACTCATCATGGGCTGCCCGGCGAACGAATTACCCATTGAATTACCGATGTCGTAGGTGCCGTCGACATAATACGGACTCGCATCGTTCCCCACCTTAGCCCAACTGCCGCGGATGCGCAAGGTGGAAAGGATTTGGGATTTGATCCTGGGCACGGCTTCCGTTAAAAGAACAGAGGCTGAAACTGCCGGGTAAAAGTAACTGTTATTGCTTTTGGGAAGCGTTGATGAGAAATCGTTCCGTCCGGTGAGGTTCAGGAAAGCAAAATTCCGATACCCCAGCGAAACATCTCCGAAGAATGCGTACAGGCGGCGTTCGGAAGAAGAACTTCCGGCATACGGGTTCTTGGCATTCGTTGCCGTATACACGTTTGGAGCCAGAAATTCGGTGCCTCCCGTAGAAGTGTCGTATTTACGGCGCTGGTTCACATTGTTTCCCAAAACGGCCTGTAACGAAATATCACCGGTCAACATCTTGTTGAATGTGATCAGGAAGTTGGATTCTATTTCATGGTTTTGATAGTCGTACACATCAACTTTCCCCAAGCCTCCTGCAGCACGCGAGCCAATGTCAATAAGCGATTTACGGTCGAGGAAAAGGTTACTCATCCCTAATTGATAATCTACGCTCAACCAGGGAAAGATTTCGTAACCCATGTTCACCCTGGATAAGACGCGCGTCATCCTGGTATTGACGGTATTGTGCTCAGCCGCCCATAAGGGATGGTCTGTCTGGTCGCCTACCCATGATACGCTTTTCCCGTCCGGCGTTGAATACGGCAAAGACGGATCCCAATTCCTGGCTAAGAACAGGGTACGCCCGAACGAGGAACTTTGCCCTTCGAACTGCTGGTTCCCAAAGGTTGAGCCTAACTGGTCGGTTCGCGAAAACGACATGTTGCCGCCTATTTTGAAACGATTGTCCAACCGGTTGCTGCCCCCTACGCTGACCCCGATCCGACTAAATTCCGTATTGGGGATATAGCTGTCCTGGTCGGTATACGAAGCCGTCACATTTAAAGCCCCCTTGTCGCTTTGACTGGCCGCATTCACCGAATATTCCTGCAAAAATCCCGTACGGAACATGTCCTTGACATTATTGGGGTACGCCTGGTAAGGGACTTTCCCCGAAGGGAAAAGCGAAGGATATGCATCTCCGTACTGTCCCCATACCGTTATGGAATCACCCGCATCCAGCCGGCCACCCCAGGATCCGTTGGATGCATTGTTTGCAGCGAAATATGTTCCGGCGCCATAGGTATTCTGATAATCCGGGAGGTTTGAAACGCTTTCCCACGACCAGGAAGACTGTACGGTTATTTCGGTACCCTTTTGGGAAGGACGGCGAGTCTTAGAGCCTGATTTTGTTGTAACCAGGATGACGCCATTAGCCGCACGCGAACCATAAAGAGCGGCGGCGGCAGTCCCTTTCAATACCTGCATTGTCTCGATGTCGTTCGGGTCGAGCGTATTAAATGCATTTCCGTAAGCGCCACCCGAACCGGTAAGCTGGCCCGAACCGGAACCGGGGGTTTCGTTGCTGTAAGGCACTCCGTCGACCACAAAAAGCGGCTGGTTATTACCATAAAACGACGAATTGCCGCGGATGGTGATCCTTGTGGACGATCCGGCAGCGCCGGAGGTAGCGGATATAGCTACACCCGGAACCTTCCCCTCCAAAGCGCGAAGCGCATCCGGCTCCGATTTCTGAACGATTTTATCCGAACTCACATTGGACATGGCAAACCCAATACTATTCTCAATACGGGTAATTCCCAATGCAGTTACCACAACTTCGCCAATTTCCTGGGCGGCTACATGCAGCGCCACATCAATAATTTGTCGGTTGCCGATAGCGATCTCCTGTGAAGCCATGCCCACAAAAGAAAATTGGAGCGTGGCATTGGCCGGAACATCAAGCGAATATTTTCCATTGACGTTTGTCACTGTTCCCTGGGCTGTTCCCTTCACCACTACCGATACGCCCGGCAGCGGCTGTCCGTCGTCGTCGCCGGTTACAGTACCGGAGACTTGCACCGTCTGGGCAAGCACGCTGCTTAATCCCAGACATAAAATTCCAATAATTATTAAAACTTTTTTCATAGGTTGATTTTTGATTTTTTCAATTGATTTACATTTTTCGAATGGCTATTTGCTTTTAATTATATAAATAAATGAGTGTTTATTAAATTGATGTATCATGCATTATTGGTAAATTGGAGCAGACGCAACGCGATATGGCGTGCTGCCCACCCTGTTGAATGATGTAAATAAAATAGCCGCACCATTGCTATATGCAATGATACGGCTATATAGTATTTCTTGATAAGAATTTTTCCTAACTTTCGCGCGCGCGCGACGAAATATACGCCTGCTAGTCTCTCTCTCTCTCTCTCTCTCTCTCTCTCTCTCTCTCTGCAAAAGCCGTGCCATTCGGTGATTTACCGAACATTATTGACAATAAATTTTCCAGAGATTTAGACATGATATAGAGCACTTTTAAATCATAAAAACTGCCGACAAAAGTAATTCTTTTTTCGTAGAAACAAAATCTTTTTTGAACAAAAGTAAATAGCGAATTGTTTTAAATAGTTTGTTTTGTTTGCTTTTGTCCTTTCAGGGTCGGAAGATTATGGTAATTGTAAATAGCTCTGAAAGGGGCGAAAGTGGATCATCAATTAATCAAA
>JAISDP010000120.1 GCA_031264715.1 Bacteroidales bacterium | reverse complement strand
GAATATAAAATGATCAAACCATGGCAAAGAACCAAACCATCAAAGCGACCTTTCCCGTGTTGAACATGGGATGCGCCTCGTGTGCCGCGAAAGTTGAAAAAACGCTGAACAGCCGGGAGGGAGTGGTTATAGCAACCGTCAATTATGCCGCAGCAACAGCAACCGTCGAATACAATCCCTTGCAGGCGACGTCCGACGCATTGCGCGAAGCGGTTCAAAAGGCGGGATACGACCTTTTAACCGATCTCTGCGAAGATATTTCCGACGAACTGGAACAGGCCTGCGCCGCGAAGTACAAAAAACTGAAACGCCGCGCTATCTGGGCTATGATCCTGTCCCTACCCATCGTCGTCACCGGGATGGCATTTATGGACATGCCCCGCGCCAACGAAATCATGTGGATCCTGTCCACGTCTGTAGTTTTCCTGCTTGGCCGGGATTTCTTTATAGATGCCTGGAAACAGTTAAAACACCGGTCGGCCAACATGAATACATTAGTGGCGCTCAGCACCGGGATTGCTTATTCTTTCAGCCTCTTCAACATGCTCCTCCCGCAATTCTGGTATTCGCGGGGTATCCATCCGCATGTTTACTTCGAGGCTTCCAGCGTCATCATTGCCTTTATCCTTTTAGGCCGGACGCTGGAAGAACGCGCCAAAGGCAACGCCTCGTCGGCCATTAAAAAACTGATGGGTCTGCAACCCAAAACCGTTACCCTGGTGAGCGAGGCGGGCGCACAGGAAGAAATCCCTGTGAGCCGCGTCAAAACGGGAGATACCCTGTTGGTGAAGCCGGGCGAAAAGATCGCGGTAGACGGTTTGGTGACCGACGGAAATTCGTATGTGGACGAAAGCATGCTCAGCGGCGAGCCGATGCCGGCGCTCAAGGAAAAAGACGCCAAAGTCTTTGCCGGGACGATCAACCAAAAAGGCAGTTTTCGGTTCCGGGCCGAAAAGGTTGGCGCGTCTACCATGCTGGCGCAGATCATTCGCATGATACAGGATGCACAGGGAAGCAAGGCGCCGGTGCAGAAGCTGGTGGACAAAATCGCATCCATATTCGTCCCGGTCATCATTGGTATTGCTTTGCTGGCCTTTGTGCTTTGGCTGGCGCTCGACCCCGCCACCGGGTTGACGCATGGCCTGCTGGCTTTGGTTACCGTACTGATCATCGCTTGCCCGTGCGCCCTGGGTCTGGCAACACCCACCGCTATCATGGTTGGCGTTGGGAAAGGGGCGGAAAAAGGCATCCTGATCAAAGATGCGGAAAGCCTTGAAACGGCGAAAAAGGTAAATGCCGTGGCGCTCGACAAAACAGGCACCATTACGGAAGGAAAACCCGTAGTTACGGACATCGTGTGGTTAGACGGAAACGACCGTGTAAAAGAAATATTTTGCAGCCTCGAAAAACATTCCGAGCATCCGTTAGCCGATGCCGTAGTACGCTATTTTGGCGATACGGATACGCCTCCGTTGGAGAATTTTGAAAGCCTTACGGGAAAAGGCGTGAAAGGCTCCGTGGACGGGAAAACATGGTTTGCCGGGAATATCAGGTTAATGCTCGAAAGCCGTATCGTAACGGATCAATCATTGGAAATACAGGCCAGGGAGTGGACAAAGGAAGCCAAAACAACCGTTTGGTTTGCCGACAGCGACCGGGCGCTTGCAGTGGCAGCCATTACCGATCAAATCAAGGAAAGTTCAAAGGATGCCATCGGTCAACTCAAAAAGTCGGGTATTGAAGTGTACATGCTCACCGGCGACGACGAAGCCACAGCCCGCGAAATAGCAGCCGCAGCAGGGATCGAACATTACAGGGCCGGAGTTTTACCCGGCGAAAAAGCCGCTTTCGTGAAACAGTTGCAGGATGAAGGCAAAATCGTAGCGATGGCAGGCGACGGCATCAACGACAGTGCAGCTCTTGCACAGGCCGACCTCAGCATCGCTATGGGCAAGGGAAGCGATATTGCGATGGATACCGCCAAAATGACGATCATCTCGTCCGACCTGGCAAAGATACCCGAAGCCATCAACCTGTCGAGGCTAACGGTTCGCACCATCCGTCAAAACCTGTTCTGGGCGTTTGTCTATAACCTGATTGGAGTTCCAATTGCCGCCGGTATCCTTTACCCGGTGAACGGATTTTTGCTGAACCCCATGATCGCAGGATTGGCAATGGCGCTGAGCAGCGTAAGCGTAGTCGCCAACAGCCTGCGCCTGAAAACGAAAAAGATATAAGAGAACTCATGCGAGCGGGATTTTTTATCTCGGAGCTTCAAACTCCTAATTTATAAAACATACTTATTATTGATAAGTGATTAGAAATTATCCGCCAAGTTATGCGGCTTATATGCTGGGATCTGCCGATAATGAATTTTTATCGGGTAAAAAACGCCGTTTATCGGGAAAGCGATTAACTTTGCCGAATAACTGTTTCGTGTCGCAAACCGTCAGCATAGTTTTGCGGTATTATTGTTAACCATCATTTTTTTAGAGATGAAACTTCATCATATAAAAACAGGCTCGGTAATCTTCGGGATACTGTTTATCGCGGCCGGCGCTTTACTGTTTGCCTTTAATGCAGGGTTTCTGCCGCCGGCATATCGACAGGTCGTGTTCTCGTGGCCAACGTTTTTGATTGCCTTGGGTTTCGTTTTCCTTTTTTCGCGGCACAGATGGCTTGGCGGGATCATCCTGATACTGATCGGCGGATTTTTTCTCCTGCCGAAACTGGACATCGAGCGTTTGAGCTTCATTACCCGCAACGGCTGGGCGTTGATTTTGATGAGCATAGGCGTCGGCATTGTAATAAAAACGCTTTGGATCGGGCACGATCTGCCGCGGCGCGGACGCGAGTTCCGCGAAAAGTGGGACAGGCATTGCGAACAGCGTGCGGAGGAATGGAAAAGAAGACGCCACAGTGAGGATTCGTACAGGCGGGAAAAGCGTACCGAACCGGGATATATCGAACGGGACTATGTATTCGGCGGAACCAGCGAAAAAATAGACATCCGGGATTTCAAAGGCGGTGAGATCAATTGTGTATTCGGCGGCATGGAACTCGACCTGAGCGACTCGCAATTAGCCGAGGGCGTTCATCATCTGGAACTGAACTCGGTATTCGGAGGAGTCATCCTGTATCTCCCTGTCGAGTGGAAGGTAGAGATCCGGCAAACGCAGGTTTTCGGGAATTTTGTGGATAACCGGCCCAAACCGGGGTTCGAAGTGGTCGAGAACAGTATGCTGATTGTGACGGCAAGCTCTGTTTTCGGAGGCGGCGAAATCAAATGCAGGGAGCAATAAGATGGAACGCTTTGAACGACACGTCATGCAAACCGGTTTCGTGAGGCTGGATGCGTTTCGGTGCAAAGTTTTCAGCCGTATTAAATGACCGGAAACCCCATATTCGAGAATTACCGGTCGCGGATGATCTATGCCGGCATCTGGATGTTCATCGCCGTCATGCAGACGGTGGTGGTGTATATGTCTACCGATTTGCCTTTCGGGGGTGTACTTGTCGATACCGCAGTATTCTGCCTTCTCCTGATTTGCAGCCTGATCCCGTTGTGGTATCCTGTCCGGTTCAACCACTGGGAACGCAGGACATGGCGGTTCAACCTTGCGGCGCATTTTTCGCTGGCCTGCGTTGTCATATCCTTCTGGTTGCTGGTCGACTACGGGTTGTGCTATCTGATCGGTCCGGACAATGCCGGATACCTGCACTACCTGAAAACATCCCTCTGGTGGAAAGCGCTCGATGGCCTGTTTTTATACATCGTGGCCATACTGGCATATTACCTCTATATATACGTGGAACAGTTGAACGAAAAGGCAGCCAATGAAATCCGCCTGAACAGGCTGGTCAAGGACGGCGAACTGAACCTGCTGAAATCACAAATTAACCCGCATTTCCTGTTCAACAGCATGAACTCGGTCAACTCGCTGATCATTCGCGACCCCGAACAGGCGCAAAGGATGCTGGCAGCCCTGTCCGACTACCTGCGCTATGCCGTACTGTCTACCAACCGCGTGTACTCATGTGTAGCCGACGAGATGGAAAATATCGCGCGATACCTGTCCATGGAACAGCTGCGTTTTGGCGACCGGCTGCTCTACGAGCCGGATATTGATCCGGCATGTCTTCATGTTGAAATACCGGCCATGCTGTTGCAGCCATTGTTCGAAAATGCGATGAAGCATGGCGTTTACGAAAGTCTGGAAACCGTCCGCATTATGGCGAAGATCGCAAAAGACCGCCAATATCTGAACATCGAATTGAGTAATAATTTTGATGAAGATGGCGTTTCGCAGAAGAAAGGTTCGGGAACAGGCCTGAAGAATATCCATGAACGGCTGCGAATCCTCTACGGAACTTCGGCAACGATGCAGGAAAAGGCCGAACACGGCGTATTTACAGTGATGCTGAAAATCCCGCTGACGAATTAACCTTGTGCCCGGAAGCCTTTGCGACAAACAGTTGGATAACCATTGAACGCTTTAACAAATCCCAAAATGACAAAAGTAATCATCATTGACGACGAGGCGCCGGCCCGTGATCTGATCAGACACTATTTGCAGGCCTGTCCCGATATCGAAATCGCAGGTGAAGCCGATAACGGCTTTGCAGCGATGAAACTCATCCGCGAACACAGTCCGCAACTGATCTTCCTGGACGTACAAATGCCCAAGCTGACCGGCTTTGAGATGCTGGAACTGATGGATAATCCGCCTGCCGTCATTTTCTCGACCGCATTCGACCAGTATGCCATCCGCGCCTTTGAAATGAATGTGGTGGATTACCTGTTGAAACCGTATTCGAAGGAGCGTTTCGATGCCGCCGTACAAAAGGCGCTGACCGGGATACAGTCAGGAACATCCGCGCCGCCGGAGCTTCGGACTTTCAGAGACACTCTTGCGCCGCAACCGGGAATGATGACGCGGGTTGCCGTGAAAGACCGCCAGCAGATACATGTGATACCGGTCAATGACATCAACTACATGGAAGCCGACGGCGATTATGTGAAGCTGCATACGGCAAAAAGCGCCTTCCTGAAGGAAAAGACCATGAAGTATTTCGAGGAAAACCTTCCGTCGCAACAGTTTATCCGCATCCACCGTTCGTATATTGTGAACGTGAACGAAGTGGCAAAGATTGAACTGTACGAAAAAGAGAGCTACCGCGTATGCCTGAA
>JAISDP010000094.1 GCA_031264715.1 Bacteroidales bacterium | reverse complement strand
CGTGTATGGCAGTATTTGCTGTCGGGCAGGATATTCCTGCGGACAGGATACTGCATTACGACGAAGCAGTTCTTTTGCTTGACGCCGCCTCATGTCCCCGGCACGGGATCGCCATTGACAACGACACGCTGGCGGTTGCTTTCCGCCTGGCCATGACTCATTATCCCGAACTGTGCGGACGGAAGATACAGGTGCAGTACGGGTGCATCAAAACGTCCATGGCGGCGCAACCGCGTATGGGATCGGTTTTCCGCAAGCGCGACAGGCGGACGTACAGGGTGCTGATCAACGGGAATCCGCAGAAGGCGCAGGCGAGGCTGGTGCATGCCGCTCCGTTCGACGCCCGTGTCGGGGTGATGGGGCATGAGCTGGCGCACATCCTTGACTATTCTTCCAAGTCGGGATGGCAGATGGTGTGGACGGGCATCCGGTATCTCGGGAAAAAATACCGCCGGACGATGGAGCGGCAAACCGACTCGGTAGCCATTACACGCGGGTTTGGCTGGCAACTGTATCATTATGCATATTTTGTGATCCACCAGGCGGTCATTGATGATGCATACCGCCGGTATAAACTGGAGACGTACCTCAAGCCGGAAGAAATCCTGGAAGCAATCCGTTCTCAAACCGGTGAATAATCCGGTTCTCCTGCAAAATCATGTATCGCCGGGAGGATCATCACATAAAAATCAAATTGTCATGAAAAAGTTTGCCATAGTAATATCGGGCTGCGGCGTATACGACGGGGCCGAAATACACGAAGCCTTAACGTCCATGCTGGCTGTTAGCCGGAAGGGACACCGTTACCGGATGTTTGCGCCCGACATCCCGCAGCATCATGTGATCAACCACCTCACGGGCGAAGAAATGCCCGAAAAGCGCAATGTGCTGGTCGAATCGGCACGCATTGCACGCGGCGACATCAAGGATCTGGCCGCCTTCGACCCGTCGCAGTACGATGCTTTGCTGTTTGTCGGGGGATTCGGCGCTGTCAAGAACCTGAGCGATTTTGCCTTCACGGGCGAAAACTACAGCGTGATCGAGCCGGTTGCCAAAGCGATCCGGGCGATGCACCGGGCCGGAAAACCCATTGGCGCCATGTGCGTATCGCCGGTGCTGCTTGCCGACGCGATCGAGGGCGTGGAATTGACCGTGGGCGTCCCGTGCGACGCTTCGGAAGCCGCCGGGAAACACGGTGCAAAGCACAGGACGACCACCCACGGGGAAGTAACCGTAGACAGGAAAAACAGGGTAGCCACCACGCCGTGCTACATGCTGGACGCTACCCTTGCGCAGGTTGCCGACGGCGCCGACCATATCGTGGATGAATTACTGAAACTGATGTAATGCCTGTCAGGATTCTTCATGTGGTACGTCACGGGAAAGCGTTGCCGGACGACCGCTCCATCCGCGACGACGACCGTCCGCTGCTCGAAAAGGGCATTGTTAACAGCGTGGCGGCGGCCAGGCGGTTGCATGCACAATATGCCGCGCCCGGGCTGATCATTTCGAGTCATGCAGCCCGCGCCCTGCATACCGCCCACATCTTTGCCCGTGTGATGGGTTATCCGCACGGGCGGGTACAGGTGAACGAAAAGCTTTATGCGGACGGGGAAAATGAAGCGTACCGCATCCTGGAAAGCCTGCCTGACGACCTCGAAAGCGTGATGATCGTGGGGCACAATCCGGATGTGACATACGTAGCCGGTACCTGTGCCGGGCAGAACATCAGTTCGATCCCTGCATCGGGCATCGTGACCGTCCGTTTTGAAGCTGACCGGTGGCGCGAAATCGAAAAGGCGAAGACGAAGTATACCGTCATCGATTATTAACTCAAGTTTTGGGAGCATACTCACAAAGGTTGAAAACATTCCCCCGTAAATTAAGAGCATTTCCCCAGAGGATGAGGCTGTCTCAAAAGTGTTTTAGCACACAGATAACACAGATTGAATGGATAAACACAGATTATAATCTATTGATTATTGGAATACTAAAATACACATTTTATTATTTATCTGCGAAAATCTGTCTCATCTGCGTCATCTGCGTGCTTTTGAGACAGCCTCTTCTTCACTTGGCGCAATACTTATAAATGTATTCCGCAGCCTCTCTGCTGCCCATTCCGAGCGCTGTTTTCCAGTAATAACAGGCGTCTTCGAGTTTTCCCTCCTGTTGCAGCACCATTCCTTTTTTGCACCATGCATCGGGTAGGGAAGGGTTAAGGTCTAAAGCCTGTGACAAGTCGTCGCCGGCCATCGTATAATTGTTGGCCTTGATGCCGGCATTGGCCCGTGCCATGAAGTAATCGGACTTTGTCCGGTCCTGATCGATCAGCATGGTGAAATACTCAATGCCGGCCAATGGGTTTCCGGCATCGGTTTCGGCCATTCCTATCTGGTAAAGCGCTTTGGCGTCGGCCGGAAGATATTTGAAATAGAAATTGAGGTCGTTGCGGGCATCGTCATAACGTTTGTTCATGCGCAGGATGGCAGCCCGTTGCAAGTACAGGTCTAATTGATAAGGGTCATGACGGATGGCCTGATTGATATTGTCAAGCGCTATATCGTATTTTTGAACGCGCACTGCAATGTTGGCAGCATCGGCATTATATTCCGCGTTGTTATTGCGCATACGGATGGCGGTTTGTGCACTTTCATAAGCCGGGCCGTATTGTTCCATGGCCTCGTATACTTTAGCGCGCAGCGCATAAAACCTGGCCGACGAGGTACGGTTGGCAATTTCAACATCAATAATACCCAGCGCTTCCGTATACTTTTTGCGTTTGATCAAAACGGCGGCTTCAGCGCTTTTCCGTTCGGCAGCCTGATACCATTCCTTGCTCCATAATGTTTTCCATTCCTTGCTGTGCTCTATTTTCGCGAAAGCGGGATCAAGACTTATTTCGCCTTCGGAAAGTTTATCACGCTGCCCAAGGTACTTTTGCAGCCATTCGATGGCTTTGCCCGGTTGCGACATCATGGCATAAGCGCGCGCCGTGTAAAGTTTCGCTTCGGGATTGGCTTTCAGGCTGTCGGCAATGATCAAAAAACGCACCGCATCGTTATACTTGCCCGTACGGTAATAACTCTTGCCCAGAGTCAGGTACATCGGTGAACTGCGCTCGGATGCGGGGATCGATAATATTTTTTGTCCGGCTTCTGCGTATTGTTCACGGATCATATCGGCCTTCGCCTGCAAATATGCTTCATTCAACTTCTGGGCGTTTGCCGGAAGGATGAGGATGGATAATATGATGATCGCTTTCAATTTTGTCTTCATCTTTGAATCATGAAATTAATCGGTCTTCGACGTCGGGTCGTAGGGTTGTGCATCCTTCCCGTAATACAAGTGTATAAACCCTGATAGTGGGATCATCCTTGAGCCGGTCAACCGATCCTCGTATATACTGCAGGTATAATAATAAACGCCTGTCGGAACAAACTTCTTACTGGCGATATCCCGGCCATCCCAGTTAATATCAGGGTCCTCGGTTTTGAAAATCAACTTTCCCCAACGGTTGTATATCTCCATCTCCACCTTGGAGACGCCGCCGGGGTTGTATGATTTGAACAGATCATTGATGTTGTCGCCATTAGGGGTGAATACATTCGGTAATTGATATTCGCCGCATTCGTCCACGCACACAATGTTGCTTTCCTGCGATTGGTTCCCGGCGCTGTCGACTGCTGTTACATAATAACATCCAACCAGTGTTTTCTCGTGCGCATAGGTGAACATGTCGCGGCTCACCGAGTCGATCCCGGTATAGCTATGATCTTTGGGGTTGGGTGAGCAATAGATCCGGAACTTTTCCACATCATCCCAGCATGTCGAAGACGATGAATAGGACCAGTCGAGCCGGTTACGATTTTCGTTGCAGAGGCTTGTAACAGTAAGTTCCGGAGCGCAGGGCGGGACATTGTCATAAGGCTTCACGCAGGTTACATGCGACCAGTTGATGTTATTGTAAGCGCCATCCCCAATATTGCGGTAGCCGGCGCTTTGTATGCGGTAGCAATATTCCTGTCCGTTCTTGAGGCCGCTGTCCGTGTAGGTTTCTCGGTTGGTGCGCCCTACCCAGTCCTGCGGAATATCGGGGATACATATTTCCTGTCCGGTTTTGGTACAGCGGTAAATATCATATTCGGAATTGACCCACGGCGTGTACCGACCGAAGGTGATGATGGCCGATTTATCGGATGGTTCCAGGACAGGATAAAGCGATGAAGCGATTTCAAAATTTTCGTCGACCATGGCATTGGCGCCCTTATCCCACAATTCTACCTTGTAATAATACGGGTATTTGGTTTTGGTATCTATCGGAGCATGCACATACGTGGTATCATCAAGGTTTTGGGTTGCTAATAATGGAGTCCAGTAAGCAGTATTCGGATCCATGGCGTAATACAGCCGATATTCAAATGGACCGGTTTTACCGGCAATCAACTCCTTAATCGGTTTCTTGAGCCATGCGACATCGATTTCGCCCGACGCATCTACCGTTTTTACGTGGGTGAGTATTATGGGCGGCGTTCCTGCCAGCAACGAGGCGCATGTTTCGTCGGAAGGCAGACTTCTGGCTCCATCCGAGAAAACGGCTACGATGCGGTAACAATACTCGATACCCGGACTGAGTCCCTTGCCATTATTGTTGTCTCGGTATGTCGTGTTGGCGCGTCCGTCCAAAGCGGCCACTTTTTCGTAGCCAAACCCGGAAGGAATACCTGTTTCGCACGATTCGAGATCAATATCATTCTTGCCGACGCTGCGGTAGATTTCGTATCCGGACGCATGCGGGCATACCGAAGAATTCCATTCCAGCAGCATATCTTTCTTTTCGGCCACAACCGTCAGATTTTCCACATTAGGAGCTATGACGGTGATATTGTAGTTAGCGAACGAAACCAGTTTTACTTCCGGATTCTGGTCTTCTGCTTTAAAATTGACGGTATAGGGCTGCTGACGGACATGGCTACTATCGGTTTGCCAGGTAAAAGTGGCGTTGGTAAAACCGGAGCCTTCGCTGTCGATGGTGAGTTTGGCTTTATGGGTGGTTACCTGGAAGGGGCCTCCCGTGGCTGTCAGTTTGATTTGATCATTGTCGGGGTCGGTCGTATGCACAGGGATGCTGAGGAGGGCGCCCGCCACCACGCAGGTATCCTTCAATTCGGGCAACACCGGCGGTCGGTTTTTCGAATCGATCACTTCTACTTGCATATCCCGCGTCATGCTTCCTATTTTGGTGCCTTTCCGCCACTCGTTGATTTTCATGGCAACATTGTACATGCCTACTTTCACAGGGGCGTCCCATACCAGGTCGCCGCTAACAGCGTCGACATACAGTTCTTTCGACGCTTCCGGGTAGGTGTATGTTTCAATCGCCACGCCCCGTTCGCGCGTACAAAAAGTCAGTTCGTACGACAGGCTGTCTCCGTCGGTATCGTAAGCCGAAGGATTATGAACAAACCGTTGCCCGAGCGCGGCTTTGTCGATAGGGTAGGTGAGGAGTTCGGGTGTATTGTTGTGCCCGGTGTTCGGGTCGATCCTGAAAACGGTTGTAACAGAGAAAACCACATTGTCCGAATTGGGTATGTTCTGTACGCCGAAGTTGCGGTTCGGGTCGGACATCACAATGGAATAAATGCCGGGGCCGGGGAAGGTATGCTGCATCCGGTAAACGCATTTGGTATAATTGTCGGGCAGTGTTTCTGTTTCTGCGTCCATCCGGGGAATATTCGATGTCGAATTATCGCCCCACAGAACGGGCAGAGTATTTCTTTGTTGCCAGGCGGGACTGGGTGTGTAATAGAATTTAATGTGCGTGAACTCA
>JAISDP010000338.1 GCA_031264715.1 Bacteroidales bacterium | reverse complement strand
TCATGACGATGAAAACGGTTCAGCGCCTTTTACCGGAAAAGGAATTTGTCCGCATACACAAATCGTTTATTGTTGCCGTAAGCAAAATCAAGTCCTTCAACAGCGAACAGGTCATTACCAACCGCAAGCAGATTCCCGTTGGCAGAAGCTACCGCAAGGACTTTCTGGAGCAAATGGAAGCGCTGAAACGGGGAGGTTAAGTAACTCATCATTCGGATTCTATTGAATCGCCTTCATCCTTCCGATCAGTTCGTCGCCCAGTTCGGTTTTACGCTGTATATGGTCTAAAGCTTCCTGAACAAAGGCATTTTTTTCGAACTCGCCGCGTACCTGTTCGAAATCGAGGTTACGGTCAAATTCGCTGCCGTCCACGCCGAAACCGATCCGGGCGCTGAGGGCGAACTCCTTCCTGGCATCGTCGTAGAGCATGTGATCAAGCGCTACCACGCTTTCCTTCCACATCTCCACAATACGGATCACATCGCGCGCCGTAAACTCGTCGATCCTTTTACCGAAACGCTCCTGTATCTTTTCAATAGCCCAGGTCCATTCGTAAATGTAATAATTGCGGTGCATATTGTGGAAAACTTCAGCAATGCCGTCGAGCGTATCGATACGGCCGTTGTCGATATCGGAAAGGAGCTGTTCCACCTCGCTTTTCGGTGCGATAAGCCCGGCCAGGTCGAGCCACTCGCCGGTACCGATGGGCGTGTCGGGACGGAGCCGTGCCTGTATAGCTGCATCATTCTCGAAATGTGTCGTTTCAAGCCTTTTGATCAATGAATTGCCCAGGAATTTGATGATGCCGATCTCGTAGAGCTTTAACCCGTTTTTCAACGAACTCGGCTTGATCTTGGCGCTCTGGTACGAGTAAAATTCGGATGTCTCTCCCGAAATCTTCTGTAGCATTTTCAGCACATCCAGCGCCTTTACCATGCGGTGGATGGTGAACGGGCTCAACAGGTTGAAGTTAATACAGTCGAGTTTATGCGGATCGGTGCGCTTATCGCGTTTGGGCCATTTCTGGGCATCGCGGATAGTGCCCACGCTACGCAGGTTGGCGCCCGGCACCAGCACGCTGTCGTCACCGCTTTCAATCAGGTACGAGAACGGCAGGTCGGATGTGTCCGAATGTTTGTAATGGCGTCCCATCACGAGGGTAAACGGTCCGATCTTGGCCGGCCACAGGATATACGAGTCGCTGGTGGTTTTTGATCCGCGTTCCACAATGCCCTGGTGTATCGGGCCGAGCTTGTACATGTGGTTACTCTGATTGGAGCCGCTGCCTGCATTCAGGAACGAGTAATATCCTGCAATGAGCAGCGTTGACTTGTGGTGTGTAACGGTATAAGGGCCGGCAAAGATAGCGCAGGCTTCACCGTGCAACCCCTGGCAATTGGCAAAGAACAGCGAGTTTTCGGCCGAATATTGTTTTCCCAGTACACAACCCTGGCCTACAAACGTATCGAAAATAACCGCTCCTTCGGTTACATCCGAACCCGTGCAGGCAATAAAGTTCTCGGCGATAACCCCCGGCCCGAAATGCGTCGGGGCATCGGCATTGCTGTTGATGGTACCGTCGGTAACGCGGTAAATGCCGTCCAGGCAGGCATAGGCGCCCACGCGGAGATTGCGCAGGGTGCGGCAATTGGTCAGGCGCGCGTGTTCGGCAACGGTTCCCATGTTCGATGATACCGATTGGGCATAGCTGTTGATCATGGTTTTAATCCGGTCGATAACCGACGGCTTGTGCCTGTACAGCGCAAGGACATAAGCCAGATGCGCCGACAGGCGGTCATATACAGGCACTTCGCGGCCACCCGTTTCGTTAAGCACGCTCACCAGTGTTCCGTTGCCAAAACTGCTTACTCCGTCAACCGCCATCAGGTCTACATTCTCGATAACAACATCGTCCTCAATCACATAATTGGCAATGTAGTTGCGTATCTGCCCGATATATACATTATTTCCTATGCGGCAATTGTGGATCGTAGCGTTGAAAATACCCGTATGTTTCCTTACGCCGCCAAAAAATGTTACGTCCTTTTCAAAAATGCCGATGCGGACGTCTCCGGAAAAATTACTGTTGCGGATATACTCGGGACTGAAATTACCGGCAACTTCGATACGGCTCCAGTCGTCACAGCGGCACACCTGGTCGGTAAGGACTTTTACCTCAAATTCGGTTAATTTTCTATACATGGTTTGATCGTATTTTCAAGATATGACGATGCAAAAATAACAAACTCACTGAAAACAACTGAAAACAAGGTATTTTTTTTCGTTGTGCGACTGTGTATCTATCCCTAACTGTTGCATGACGTATATTTATTTGACCGAATCCTGATGATCGCTTAAAACCTCCATCCGGCAACCGGGCTGTTTTCCCGCAAAGGCGATGCCCAGAAGGAGGACTTTGCCGGTATATTTGTTGTAATATCGACGCTCGTGTATCTGCTTCAGCGCTTCGTTGAGCAGCGTGTCGATTTTCTTTTCGGCGTGATATTTTATCTCGGCCACTACGGTCAGTTCGGGCTGTTCCCAGACAGCATCGGAATATCCGAGGTTATTCGGTTCCTCGGCGCGTATCCTGAATCCGAGCATCCGCATCCATATCAGCATTAAGGAGTGATAGTAGTGTTCGCAGGAAATGTGGAGTTTGGAGGGAACGGTTGCAATCATTGTTTCGAGACTGCGTGCAAAACCGGATTCGTCGCAGGCAGTTATCTGTCGTTGCATGGTTCGTCTCAGTCCGTCGATTTGTTCGTCGGGATATTTGCCGTAAGCCTGCACCAGATGTGTCAGCAGGGATTCGCTGACTTCCGAGTTTGGAACGCCAAGCGTATATTCGGCGCGCCCGTCGATCAGTTCGATTTTTTTTATGGTCAGATAACCCGTCTGGAACAACAGGGATACTTCGCCTATATTCGCCGGATCATATCCTGCGAATATCTGTCCGCCGACAACAACAGGGTTCAGTGCAATGTCCACCCGATTGCGGCGCTGAATAAGATCGATCAGGAAAGAAGGCGTGCCGGTACTGAACCAGTAATTGTCAAATTTCTGGATTTGAAAGAAGTTCATCGTCGAAAAAGGATTGTAGATCGCCGTTTTCCCGTCCCAGGTGTAACCGTTGTACCAGTAGCGGATTTTGTCCAGCAAATCTTCCCCGGTCATCTTCAAACGTTCGGCGGCCCGGTCAATATATTCCGAAAAGTTACTTTCGAGTTCTTCCTGCGTATACCCGCATATCGCTACATATTCTTCACGCAGGGTAATATCCTGCGGATTGTTCAGAGCTGAAAAAATCGACAGTCCCGAAAATTTCGACACGCCGGTCAGGAAAACAAACTGCAAATATTCATCGGCGCTTTTCATTATCTGATAAAAATCGTGAACCTTTGTCCGGATCGCCGTCAAATGAGAATCGGTGAGATGAGAGGTCACCGGCTTGTCGTATTCGTCAATCAGTACAACCACGCCTTTGCCGGTTTTTTTCCGTAATGATTTTATCAAATTACTAAAACAGTCGATCGCAGATTCCGCTTCCAAAGTAATCCGATAATTTTCAGCAATCTTTTTAAGGTAAAGAACCAGACTGTTTTCCATTTTTTCCGGCGTCGAATGGTTGATCTCTGTCCAGTCGATTCTGATGACCGGATATTGCTGTGTCCAGTCCCACCTGTCGTAAATATAAAGATCCTTGAATAGCTCTTCCCGCCCTTTGAACAGGGCTTCCAGCGTACTTACCAGCAACGATTTCCCGAACCGGCGGGGACGTGAAAGAAAATAAACCCTTCCGCCCG
>JAISDP010000331.1 GCA_031264715.1 Bacteroidales bacterium | reverse complement strand
CCGAAGGATGTAAAGGCGCTGATCAAAACAGCCGGGGAAAACGGTTACCGGATGCGTGTGATCGAAGCGGTGGAGGAGGTAAACGAACACCAGAAGAACATCCTGTTCCGCAAATTGTCCGATTATTACCAGGGCGATCTGAGAGGCAAAACCATAGCCCTCTGGGGACTTTCGTTCAAACCCGAAACGGACGATATGCGCGAGGCGCCTGCCCTGGCGCTGATCGAAAGCTTAGTAAATGCCGGCGCCGAAGTAAGGGCCTACGATCCCGTAGCTGTGGAAGAAGCCAGGCGCAGGCTGTCGTACCCGATAACTTACTGTAAGGATAAGTACGAAGCTACACTCGATGCGGATGCGTTACTCCTGGTGACCGAATGGACGGAGTTCCGTATGCCCACCTGGCCGGTGGTGAAAAAAACCATGCGTAACCCGCTGGTGATCGACGGGCGTAATATATACGATAAAAAAGAATTGGCCGAAAACAGCATCGAATACATTTGCATCGGCCGAAAATGATGCAACAAGATAAATCACATAAAAGGGAGCAATTCCAATTGTCGCGTTGAGGATAAAATTGCTGTCGCCCTTACAGGCCTGACAGGCCTGACAGGGCGACAGCATCAGCGCAGGGTAACGCCTTGACGGGACTTTGCTGAGGCAAAACATTTTTGAAAAGGATTTCCGTCCGGGACGAAAAGGGTTTTCACCGTCAAGACCTCCCTTGCGATTTCCAGCCTGTCAGCAGCTTTGCATCCTGACAGACTGATATACGTATGCTTGCGTAAACGACCTGACAGGATACAATTTGAATTGCTCCCACATAAAATTTTACCGGACAGCAGTGGATTTTTATGAAATTGATGCTACATTTGTACTGCAATCAAAACACGACAATATTAGTGCTTAACCCGATTTATAACCCAAACAAACACAACAGATATTATGGTTACTTTCTTTATTTCTGTCATATTGCTGATTGGCGGATATTTCCTCTATGGCAAATTAATTGAACGTATTTTCGGTATACAGGTCGACCGTAAAACACCTGCTTATGAACACACCGATGGCGTGGATTATGTTCCGATGAGCTGGTGGCGTATTTTCCTGATACAGTTCCTGAATATTGCCGGACTGGGGCCGATATTCGGAGCTATTATGGGAGCGGTGTACGGTCCTGCGGCTTTCCTGTGGATTGTGCTGGGCAGTATCTTTGGCGGCGCGGTGCACGATTACCTTTCGGGAATGTTGTCGATACGCGACAAGGGCATGAGCCTCCCCGAAATCATTGGCAAACATATGGGCGTGGGCTTTAAGCAGTTCATGCGCGTTTTCACCATATTATTGATGATCCTGGTAGGGACGGTGTTTGTGGCCGGCCCGGCACAACTGCTGGCAGACATGACACCCGGCTGGCTGGGCTTTACGGCTTGGTGCGTCATCATTTTCGTTTACTACATCCTTGCTACGCTGTTGCCTATCGACAAGATCATCGGTAAGATATACCCTGTTTTCGGTTTCGCCATGCTGTTCATGGCGGTGGGCATCGGCGGGGCGCTGATATGGAACGGGTCGCCCATCCCCGAAGCCATTCCTGCCAACCTGCATAACATGAACCCCGACCCGGAAAAATTCCCGATCTTCCCGATGTTGTTCATATCTATTGCATGTGGCGCTATATCAGGGTTTCACGCCACACAGTCGCCTTTGATGGCGCGTTGCCTGAAAAACGAACGCGAAGGACGCCGCGTTTTTTACGGCGCTATGATTGCCGAAGCCATCGTAGCATTGATATGGGCGGCGGCAGCCATGAGTTTCTTCGGTTCGGTGGGCGGCTTGCAGGAATTTCTGAAAGATAACGAAAACAGTGCGGCGGTGGTGGTCAGCACGATTGCACACTCATGGTTAGGCGCTTTTGGAGGGATGCTGGCGATCATCGGAGTGATTGCCGCACCCATTACATCGGGCGATACGGCTTTCCGCTCGGCGCGGCTGATGGTTTCGGATTTTATTAACTATAGTCAGAAAGAGATAAACCACCGGGTTATCGTGGCCGCGCCATTGTTTATTGCGGCCTTGGCGCTGTTGCAGGCTGACTTCGATGTCATCTGGCGGTATTTCGCATGGTCGAACCAAACACTGGCTACGGTAACCCTTTGGACAATAACCGTGTATCTTGTCCGCGAAAAGAAACTCTATTGGCTAACTCTGTTTCCGGCATTATTCATGACCATGGTGATTTCCACCTATATCGTTGTGGCGCCCGAAATGTTGAACTTACCGGTAAATATCGGCTATCCGGCCGGCGCAGCCTGTACCGTTGCGGCATGGGCGGTGTTCGTGTGGTGGCAGATGAAAGCGAACAGAAAAACACAGATGAAAGCGAACAGAAAAACACAAGGGTAAATATATTAATCTGTATGATGCGTACATTCGGCGGCAATTACTTATTATCTTTGTCCTTTCGAATATTTGCCCATGCGGGAAAGAAAGATTTCGGTTTTCTTATATTTGTTCTGGCTGTCATGCAACACAGTGGCTGCACAAAACTATGCCGTCATATCGGGTATAGTTGCTGATACTGCCGGCGTGTCCATCCCGGAGGTAAATATCATTGTCGAAAACACCGGAAAAGGCGCTGTAACCGACTCCACGGGATATTACCGGTTGATTTTACCTTTAGGGCAGGGTTATACTCTGGTTTTATCCCATGTAGGATATGCTGTCCAACGTTATACCCTCAACTTGCAGGATCGGGAAAGTGGCGGTTATGAAGTCCGCTTTACACTTCATGACCAGCCGCAATCCCTTTCCGAAGTGTCTGTCACGGCCGACAGGGCGCCGCAGGGAACATTGCAACGGATTGCGACAAAGGATTTCCGGCAGTTACCCAACCCGTCGGGAAGTTTCGAGGCTTTGCTGAAGACCATGCCGGGCGTTTCGTCCAACAACGAACTGAGTTCGCAGTATTCGGTGCGGGGCGGCAGTTTCGATGAAAACTTAGTGTATGTAAACGATATAGAGATACACCGGCCTATGCTGGTGCGTTCCGGACAGCAGGAAGGGCTGAGTTTCATCAATCCCGACCTGGTGGAGTCGGTCGACTTTTCGGCTGGCGGTTTTGACGCTTGCTTCGGAGATAAAATGTCGTCGGTACTCGATGTTCGTTACCGCACACCCGAAAAATTTGCCGGCAGCGCATCGCTGAGCCTGCTGACTTCGGCATCGGTGGAAGGACTGGCTGCCGGCCGACGGTTATCATACCTTGCCGGCGTACGTTACAAGACATCGCAATACCTCCTGGGAACACTCGATACCAAGGGACAGTACAATCCCGATTTTTTCGATATACAAAGTTTGTTGACATATCGGCTTGCTGAAAAATGGAACCTGGAATTGCTGTCCAATGTAGCGCGGAATCGCTACCGGTTTATCCCCGAAACGCGCGATACCAACTTCGGCACGCTTTATAATGCCTACAACCTGCGTATTTACTACAACGGCCAGGAAGTTGACCGGTATACGAACGGTACAGGCGCTTTGACGCTCGGCTACCGGCCTACCGACCGACTTACGCTCAAACTTACAGGTTTGGCTTATCTTTCGCATGAGCAAGAAACTTTTGATATCGAAGGCGCTTACTCGCTCAACGAATTGGATGCATCCCAGGGATCGTCGACTCACGGCGGCAATACTGCAAATATCGGCGTGGGGAGCAAGCTGAGTCATGCCCGCAATTATTTGGATGCGCGTATCTGGTCGGTTTCGCATACGGGAACCTACCGTAGCAACAACGGTTCGTGGCGCTGGTCAATGGCATGGCAACGCGAAACCGCCGACGACAGGATGAATGAGTGGGTAATGCTCGATTCGGCAGGATACTCCGTACCATACAACAGCAAGAGTATCGAACTGGAGTATGCGCGGAGCGCCGATAATTACCTGGCAGCAAGCCGATTCATATCCAGCCTGCAATATATGCGCCGGCTGACGGGCGAGCGGATGAGCTGGACAATCACTGCCGGTTTGCGGCTCAACTATAATGATGTGAACCGCGAGCGGCTATTAAGCCCGCGTGCTTCGGTAACCATCCGGCCGTTGGCTATACCACAGCTCTCCGGGCATATCGCTGCGGGATTATACGGACAGCCGCCAGCTTACCGCGAACTGCGTGATATGCAAGGGCGGATGAACACTGCCATGAAAGCGCAACGATCCGTTCATTATGTGGCGGGCGCCGATTATACTTTCCGTGTCGGACAACTTCCTTTCAAACTTTCCACCGAACTGTACTACAAGCGACTGAACCGGCTGGCGCCCTACAGGATGGAGAACGTACGCATTTACCATGCAGGCGATAACATGGCAAAGGGTTATATTGTGGGTTGGGACATCAAACTGAATGGTGAATTTGTAGAAGGCGCCGAATCATGGATAAGCCTTTCGCTCATGCACGCCCGCGCAGACATTAAAGGCGATGCCTATGGCGGTTTCCCGCTTCCAACCGACCAGACTGCCAATTTCAATCTTTTCTTCCAGGATTATATTCCCGGGGCGCCCAGTTGGCGTGCCTGCCTGAACATGTCTTTCAGCACGCCTTTACCTTACAGCTACCCTGTGCCCGACCGCTATGACCTGACCTTCCGAATGCCAGCCTACCGCCGGGTCGATTTGGGCTTTTCCAAGGAGTTTTTCAAGGAAGAAAGGCCACACAAATTTTTCAGGCAGATATGGCTGAATGTAGAAATTTTCAATCTCTTCGATACCAACAATACGATCTCGTACCTGTGGATACAGGTCGTTTCGAACCGCGACGGGATGAAACAGCAATACGCCGTACCGAATTATTTGACGGCGCGGCATATTAATATAAAACTGAGCGCGACTTTCTGATGGAACGCGCAAGGGGATGAACAGGTACGGGATGAACGCCCTGACGGGAAATGCATGGGTGAACATCAAAACGAAAAAGCCCCATGCGGGGCTTTTTCGTTTTGACCGGGGAAGCGCTTTCACCTCCTTAGAACTCACTGTATCACCAGCTTTTGCTTGATGTCCAATTCAGGAACACGCAAAAGGTAGGCGCCGCGGCTCTGACTACTGATGTCGAGCGGGGTGCGTACACCGCCTGTACCGGTTTGCACACTGGTCTTGTATACCAGCTTGCCGTTCACGGTGAAGACTTCCAGTGTTACCGCGCGGTCTTCCATTGTATTCCATTCGATGGTGAACTGACCGTTGCTCGACGGGTTCGGGAAAATCTTCAAGCTATTGGCTTCGAAATCGCCGACGCTGGTGGCCAGTTCAAGAGTATGTACAACAGGCGCTGCATTATCACAACCACCCCGATCGGTGATGGTTATCTGGTACTGGACGGCAGCATCCAAACCACTGAATGTATAATCGCCGGCGGGTTTGTCGATAAGCGTTTCGATCACCTTTGCTTCCGCGGCAGGGTTTTGGATGCATGTGATGGTATAGCCTTCCCAGCCGCCGGATGCTGTCACCGTAATGCTGCCCTTGATATCCCTGAATGGCTTTTCCGAATCCTTGAGCACAATGCCAAGCTGGGATGCAGGCTCGCCAAACTCAACTGTTTTGGTACTGATACAGCCATAGCTGTCCTTAGCGCCCAGCGTATAGTTATCGCCGTTCAATTCGGTAAAAGTATTTTCGACCGTAGGGTTTTTTTGGAAGTTCGTACTCTCGATCCAATACAACGACATGGAGTTGAGGCTGCTGCCTTCGAGATTGTCAGCGATAGCATTGATGGTGATCGTACCTTTATCGTTAAAACATTTGATATTCGTAACTGATTCCGACAGTTTGGGATTATCGGTCGCCCTTACAGGAACCGTTGAAGCGCCTGTCAATTCACATTCATTGCCGTCTTTGATCATGATCGTATACTCGGCTGCGGGTAAACCAGTTATTTCCGG
>JAISDP010000228.1 GCA_031264715.1 Bacteroidales bacterium | reverse complement strand
ACCAGTAATTAAAATCGGGGAAATCATGCATCATGCATCTTCCGGGCTGTTTTACGCCCTGTTCGATATGCTGTTCGGCCCGTTCAATGCCGACAGCATGATGGACATGTATTGCAATGAGGATTATTACATGACTTCCGGGGGAGTCATGATGAGAAAAGATCAGCAGGCGTAAATATATATGGAACACTTGCCTTCTCTTGTATCCGACCTTGCGCTGATCCTGATAACAGCCGGAACTGTTTCCCTGTTGTTCAAATGGCTGAAACAGCCCGTTGTGCTGGGATATATCGTAGCGGGATTTCTGGTTGGCCCGCATATTGACCTGCTGCCGTCGGTTATCGACAGCGAAAGCATCGCCACGTGGTCTGAAATAGGTATTATTTTCCTGCTGTTCGCGCTTGGCTTTGAATTCCGATTTAAGAAACTGATGGAAGTCGGGCGTCCGGCAGTCATTGCCGCCGCCGTTAACATGGGAGCGATGATTGCTGTCGGCTATCTGTCGGGACATCTGCTGGGATGGAGCGGTATGGAATCGCTTTTTCTCGGCGGAATGTTGTCCATGGCTTCGACCACCATTATCATCAAGACATTCGGTGATATGGGGCTGCATAGGAAACGTTTTGCCGGTATTGTTTTCGGAATCCTGATTATTGAAGATATTGCCGCCATACTCATGATGGTACTGTTCTCGACCCTCGCGGCAAGCCAGACCTTTGAAGGACTGCAATTATTCGAAAGCCTTATTAAAGTAATATTTTTCATCATTGTCTGGTTTGTAACGGGCATCTTCCTTATCCCGACGATTCTGAAGAAAATAAAAAGATACCTCAACGATGAAACTTTACTGATCATTTCCATTGGCTTGTGCCTGGGGATGGTACTCTTTGCCGATGCCGTCGGATTGTCCGCCGCGCTGGGCGCTTTCATCATGGGATCGGTGCTGGCGGAAAGCGCTGAATCCGAAAGAATAGAACGCCTGGTAAACCCGCTCAAGGATATATTCGGAGCCGTTTTCTTCGTTTCGGTAGGGATGATGATTGCTCCCGGACTGATAGCGGACCACATTGTTCCAATCCTTATTTTAACGGCAGTCGTAGTTGCAGGTCGCGTTATTTTCGGCGCTCTGGGCGTTTCGGCTTCCGGCGAGAGCCTTAAAGTCTCCATTCAGTCGGGGTTCAGTCTGGCGCAGGTAGGCGAATTTTCCTTTATCATTGCGGCTTTGGGTATCCGGCTGGGTGTGCTGAGCGACTTCATCTATCCGGTCATCGTATCGGTGTCTGTGCTCACAACGTTTACCACGCCTTACGGGATCAGGTATTCCGGGGAAATGTATCATCAGCTCGACAAACTGCTCCCTGCCCGGTGGAGTAAGATACGCACGGGGTATGGAAACCGGGAGGATCATCTGGACACATCAAGCGAATGGATGATTCTGCTCAAAAATACGCTTCTTCCAGTTGCTGTTTACCTGACGCTTGCCGTGGCAGTGCTTATCCTGTCAAAAATGTTCCTCATTCCTTTCATCACGGCTCATATCCTTTCCTTATGGGGAAATATTCTGTCGGCAGCAGTAACCATATCGTGCATGTCGCCTTTCCTCTACGGCTTGATAAGCAAGCGGCATGTCCTGTCCAGGGCGCAGTTTGCCGTCCTGTGGAATAAAAACACCCTGAATAAATGGTTGCTGTTCGGGCTAAACCTTGTCCGCAATGGCCTTTTTATTTCATTGATCATGATGGTACTGCTCCCTCTTTTCCCTGCCGGAAAAATCATGCTGATCATTGTTTCAATGCTGATTCTCCTGTACATTGCCGTAAATCCAAGATATGAATCGCATACTCGAAGGATCGAGTCCGTTTTTCTCAACAATCTTCACCGGAAGGAGCCGGAAGAAATATCAGGCGGATAATTCCGGATGTCAATAATTCCTTTGGCGGCAATGGCCGGCTACACGGAGGACAAGTTCGGGGAACTGCCGCTTTTTTGGCGCTGTCTTATTTTCCGCTGAAGCTCACAGCATCGAACATGAGGGAAGGTATCCTCCACGACGAGATCAACAACGGGTCATTGCCTGTTTCCAGCACATTTTTCCACAGGGTAAGCAAGTTGCCGGTGATGTTCATTTCGTTGACAGGTTTCACCGGCTTTCCGTTTTCCACCAGGAATCCTTCAACGCCAAACGAAAAGTCGCCGGTGGTACTGTTGCTGTTGCCGCCATTGAACCCGGTTACCCATATGCCCCTGTCCATGGAAGCCAGCAACTGGTCGAAATTCTTGCTGCCAAGCCCGCAAGTGAGCACTGACGGCCCCTGCACCGTCGGCTCCATATTCAGTTTGGCTCCGCTGTACGTATCTATATAATATGTGCGCAGGACGCCCCGATCAATCACTGTACGCTTCCGGGTAGCCACGCCCTCGCCGTCGAACCAGCGCGAGCCTTGGGCCTGCGGGATGTGCGGGTCGTCAACCAGCGTGAACTTTTCCGACGTGATGCTTTCTCCGATCTTATCGATCAGGAAAGAGTTTTTTTGCTGGATACTGTTGCCATACAAGGCAGAAACGATCGGCGAAAGCAAGCGGGCAGATTGCGTATTGTCAATCAGTATCGGGTAAACGCCCGAATTGATCTTTTCCTGCCCCAATTTGCGCAAGGTGCGCTCATAAGCTGTTTTGCCTATTCCTGTCTTTTGCAGCCTGCTCCAGAAGATCGACGAATCATACCAATAGTCCGACGGTCGCGCATCGCCATCGCCTTTCATGGCTGTACTGGCAGAGATGCTGAACCAGGTGGTATCCGACTCGCCGTCGAAGCTGTTGCTGGCCACCATGTACGAACCGGATGCGCCGTCGTCGTAGCCGGCCGAAACCGAGATCAGGCGCGGGTCGGAGCCGTACACTTCGGCGGCGGCGCTTTTGAGCAGCGCCAGCTTATCGTCTACCGACAGTTGGTCGGCATCGTTATCGTATGTGTCCAGCCCCTTGCCGTCGCCTTGATAGTAACGCGCGGATTGCGGGAGTTTGCGAAATTCATCTTTGGCTAAGAAACGCGTTGCATCCACGCTACCGGCGATATACCGTCCCAGTTCCTTCCTGTCCAGGCGGTTGGTAGAATACGATGCGTACCTCCCGTCTACATACAGATGGATGTTCATGCCGCTTTCGGTCGACTGTTCGAGCTTATCCAGCTGCGTATCGCGATATTCGAACGAATTGCCGGTACGCGAATAGACGGAGACGCGCGCATCCGAACAGCCTTTGCTTAATGCGTACTCCATCGCCCATTTTGCCAGTTCTTTATATTCTTGTGAAATCATTTTCTTTATGTTTAATTTCCATAACGGTAGCGTCGCCACCCGTTATATGCCAATCCGCCGGCAAGCAGCAAAAACATGGGCAATGCCAGATTAATGATTTGCCATTTCAATCGTTCATTGGCTACTTTCTGCTTGTTGAGCAGCCGCAGTTTAAATTCGCGATT
>JAISDP010000064.1 GCA_031264715.1 Bacteroidales bacterium | reverse complement strand
TTGGGAAGCGCCTGCAGCCGTTTTTCCAACTGCAGGTAATTGGTATGACATTCTTCCAGCCGGTCTTTTCCGTACTGTTCGGCATTATCGCCGTTGTATTCAAAGTAACCGCTGTCGTTCATGCCGAACGTCACCATTAATACGGTAGGACGTTTGCTAAACACATCCTCATCCATCCGTTTAACCATTTCCTGCACGCGGTCGCCGCCGACACCCGCATTTAGAATGGTAACCGGATTATCGGGGAAGCGTGTCATGTAATACAGCCAGATATAGGAATGATAATGTCCGCCGTCGGTAATGCTGTTACCCAGAAATACCGCCCGGTCGCCCTCCTGAAAGGGCGCGACCTGTTGGGCAAAAGCTGGAAAATTTACGAACAGGGACAGCAGTACTGCCAGGATACCCTGTTTTATTATTATTTTTTTCATGTTGGCTCTACGTTTTTTTGCACCATTACCGATTTTACTGGCAGGTTGGTTCTACGTTAAAGTCTTCTTCCGTTTCATTGTCCACTATGATAATGCTTTTATCTTGATTGGTGAAATGAACCCATAGCTCTATTATCACGGCGTCATCCGGCAAATCGAAGAAGTCTTTCGGGTAAATGTATTTCTGCCATGAAGTCACTTGCCCCATATCGCCTAACTCGTCCATAAGCGTTTTGCTGCTTATTTCGTCTATTACTTTTTCCGTCGTGATGCCGTTCGCACTGTATCTCGCTTTTCCATAAAGATAGACATTACCGCCTTTCAGGCCGCCTGTTGTTACGGAATTGGGCTCGTTATACTTGACGGAGAAGATATCCCCGAAGCTAAAAGTCGCAGGCACATACGATATCTGCGGCTCCACGGTATAATCCCATACCGGGTCGTCTCCGTCGGTTACTTCAAGCACTTTGGCACTCACGAAGAGATCGTCGTTATATTCTTCGCGGCTAAACCCAAACTGCTTTCCGCAAAAAGTATATCCCATAAAGAGTTTTATGGCCCTGTCCCCGGTATGAAGTTTTATGTTGACAGTCCCGTTTATTACTTTTTTCGTTCCATCATCCTTATCATGGACTTGGAATGTGGTATTTGACTCAAACACCACCCACTCTACTGGTCCTGTATTGCCTAATACCCCGAATTTGCTTTGAAACGAAGTCGGCCATGGCTGGCCATCTGACGGATTGTTTTCTCCTGCGGGTATCACCGTCAGGGATTCATTGGTAACCACATTGGCAGGGAAATCGGCCGTTGTGGTAAGTGTTACGATGGCACTGTTGGCAATATTCCAGCTTTTTGGGGCCAATACCCCAAACGCCAATTTACTGCTGCGGTCGGTGTCGGCATCTATTTTTATTTTAACAACAATATCAATATCGCTGTTTACTTGGGCATTGTCAGGATGAATAATTTCCTCTATAGACATACAAGTTACTACAAGCACCGACATGACAATAGCTGACGCCCAATAGGTATATTTTTTTAAGGGTTTCATACGTATTTATTTTAATTTAGTTAACACTTTTAAAGGTATATTTATAATCCAGCGCTGCACAATCCAACTTGAACGGAATACTGAATTCTCCATTCTGAAAATAGGCGATCACATTATTCGTTCCGGCAATTCGCAACTCATTGGGAAGCGCTTCGGTATCCAAATAACACGCTGTCTTTCCGGTGGGAATCTCAAAATCATAAGGAGAGAAAGGTATTTCTCCATTCGATAAAGTCACTGCACTTATTTTACTGTCGGTGTAGTGTATGGTCAACCTGAATGTTTCGAAGAACGGGAACCTTGCCGCAAGGTCTATGCCGTTGACGTTTACTTCATCGTATTGCATGACCAGCCTTATACCGTATGTGATGTCATAATCGGCCGGATAATCCGAAACCATTTTTAGCCGGTCGGCATCGTCACAACTTGAAAAGGAAAACAACGCCGAAACTATTGTAAAAAGTAATACATATTTTTTCATAATAATCTGTTTAATTGAATTAATTTAATATTTTATTTATTTCCACCCAGAAGAATCTGGGACGGTAAGTACTCACATCGCTGAACTGCTCCGCAAAGACTTCGGTGTTCACGTTGTAGCTTACCAGTATCATGCCGTCTTTCTCGAATTGCGGATGAGCCATTGCATTATAAGTAAACAAATTTGGAGTGTTTTGCTCGTATGTTTTGAACACAAGTTTTTTGTTTCTCCATGGGCCGTAAGGGTTATCTGCTATGAACGTACATATCTCTCCCGAATTGAAAGTCTTGTTTTGGGTAAGCAATACATATTTGTCACGTAGTTTGAAGACATTGAACTGGGAAGAAACCGGCACGCTGCTCAGCCCCGACAGTTTAACGGCATCCGAAGCGTTGATACTCCAACTCGATCCGTTGTAATATTGCCAACCGCTATATGGATTACTTGCAGTAGCCCTCGCAACCATTACTTCGGCTATCGGATCCCAGTCGTTTTCTATATCTACTTGGGCGTAGATATAAATGTAACCGCTTTCACTGAGCGCAGCCATTCCATAATGGATATCCGTCGAGCCATTGAAAGGTATGGGCGTGGTGCTGTTTAGTTGCAGGCCGGGCAGGTCATACTCCAGGATATGGGTCGTTTCGTACATGAATCCCCACATGCCATCGCCTCCTTGGTACATTAACGTCTGAAAGATGTAGAGCTTGTTTCCTTCGACAAATCCATGTCCGGGCCAGTACCATTTCCTCTCATCGGGACAACAGGGCGGAACGGCCGCCGAAGCGTTGTTGTCGCCGTTAGCGCCATAAATGGCGCTGACCTGTCCATCGTCATACACGATGTACGTGTTCCTGTACATACGGTCGGACGTGGAACGGCGCCCGTTTGTAACAGTTCCGATATATGAATCGCCCATCAAGAAAATACTCCTGCCGTCGGGCAGGGCGATGGAATACATCCCGTCGCCTGCCGTCACGCTATTCCTGTCCGGAATAATAACCTTTGCAATCACCTTGTCAATGCCGTCAATTTTGACGTTTGCCGAATTGGTTTTAATCACATTGTTGTTCTCAACGAGCGATATGGACACCGGCACCAGTTCATCGTAGGGCACATGAGTGAAAAAGCACTTGCTTTCATTTTTTCCGGCGGTTTTGGTACCCTCTTTCGACTTGCTCACCTCAATCTGGTAGCTATCAAAGCTAATTTCTGTATCGGTAAGATTCCACGAAAGGAATAACGTATCGGCATTCGAGGTGTTCGTGACTTTTACGAATACCTCTGTACTTCCGTTGTCAAAAGGATTTTCCCTTTTGCCCTCATTCTTCTCCTCGCAGGAAATGAAAAGGCACATCAAAGACGCCAGTAATACCATATAGTTGGGACTCTGTTTCATTCCCTAATTCCTTATAAGATTTGGATTTAACCGTTTCTCCCGAATAGGATACGGGAACAAAAGATCCTCCGTTTTGAAGGGCGCGCTATGGACGGGCGTCTGGTACCCGATCATGTTCACAATTAGGCCGGTGGTCACATTTAAAGCTTTCCGGGTACGCAGCATGTCATACCAGGTCTGGCCTTCGAAGCATATTTCCCAAAAACGTTCTTTCAACACGTCGTCCACGCTTATTGATGCCGGTTTCGATTCGGAGGGCAGCGCCCTGTGCCGTACTTCAAAATAGGCGTCAACGGCGTCAGCGTCGCTCGTTGTTCCTCCATCTGCTTGGGCCTTTGCCTCGGCCAGTACCAGCAGTACATCGGCATATCTCAACAGCGAATAATTGGCGCCCGATTTACCGGAACTTGCACAATCGTCGTCCCAGAACTTATATATGTACGGCTTTCCAAGGGGAATTATCCCCGAACCATCAAGCGCATCGTGTTCGGTATAATAAAATGCCATTTCTGCTATCCGTTTATCTCCGGCAGGATAGGAGTCGTAAAATGACTGTGCGGGAGCCAGTCCTCCGCCGTATGCCCCGTTCTTCGAAATTGATTTTGCCAGGTCAGACTCAGGATAAGGCAACATCGCGTTATGCACCGGAGAGCCTGCATTTTCGGCTTCCCTTTGGATTGCCCATATATGTTCGCCGGTGTTTTCATTTATTCGCAGTTCTGTGTAGCTGTCAAACAACCTGAAGGCATTACTTGCATATACCTCTTTCGCCGTTTCATAGGCTTTCCGGTAATATTCAGTTCCTTTTTGCAGCGGGTATCCCGCCATCGTGAGGTAAACTTTGGCGAGCAATGATTTTACAGCCCCTTTGGTAACCCTTCCGTCAGTCTTCGTCCAAGGACTGTTTTCCATCAGTTCGGCGGCTTTGGTCAAATCCAAATCTATCTGGACATAGACCTCTTCTTCGGAGGTTAATCCAATTTCCACGTCCGACAAACTTGTTGTGCTGGTGATTTTCAGCGGTACAGGCCCGTAAAGCCTTACTAAGTTGAAGTAGTTGTAAGCGCGCAGAAAATAGGTTTCGCCTAACAGTTCGTTCTTCCGGTCTTCACTTATAATTCCATCACCGGCCGATTCGATACCTGCGATAATGCTGTTGCAGTTCTCAATGGCGGTATATGCCGTTCGCCACAGGTATTCGACATAGCCGTTGTTCTCTGCCACTGTCATGGAAACCGTTTGGGACAAGTTTTGACCGCCATGTCCCCGCGGGCGTTCCCCATATCCGGTCAGGTATTCCATAAAAAGAAAAGTTTGCGAGTTGACTTCTATATCTCCATCGAAGATATCGTCTAAAAAGGTATATAGCCCGTTTACCGCAGCTACGATTTGTCCTTCGTTTTGGAAATAAGAGTTCGGTGTGAGGAATGTCTTGGGATCCTCGTCAAGGAACGAATCGCATGACGTTACGATTACCACTATGGCAATCAAGCAACTTATTTTTGAATATATTTTTTTCATACCGTCAATTATTTTTAAAAGGTGATCTTTAAATTAGCAGAAATAGTGGTTGGGCGCGGGTAAGAATAAAAGGAGATACCTTGTCCCGTGTCCGTGGCGAATGCCCCTACTTCGGGATCATAGCCCGGATATGCCGTAAATACCCACAGGTTTTCCACGGATACGCCTATCGACAAATCGTTGATGAATTTGAGTTTCTCCAGGATTTTGGGGCTGAAGGTATAGGATAGCGCAATGTTGCGAATTCTGAAGAAATCGCCTTTGTGGAGCATGAAGGAGTCTTTTTCATTTTCCCCGAACCTCTCATCCGAAGGAAGACGCAATGCGGCGATCATGGTATTCTGGTTTTCGGGCGTCCACGCATCGAGTATGGTTCTCATATTGTTGCTGAATAGCGGCCTGTTTTCCAACATAGAGTTGGTAATACCCATAATCTTAAATCCATACGTGTAGTTCAGGTCGATCGTCAGGGAAAAGCCCTTATAGTTGAACGTATTAATCATCGTAAGGCTTCCTTTAGGCGTACCACTACCCATAATTTGGCGGTCATTCTCATCAATCACATAGTCCCCATTGACGTCTTCATATTTAATGTCCCCGGGTTTTTTGTTATACTTGGCGGCTTCCGCCACTTCTGCCAAACTCCAGGTGCCCAGTCTTCTATAAACGGAATAGGCAGCCCATTCTTCTCCTTCCTTAGCTATCGTGTTATTTCCCGTATCAATGGTTTCTCCATTTATATCTACAACAACTAATTTATTGGTGGAGAACACCAAATCGGTTATCCACATAAAATCCCTGGTGTGAATATTCCGCGACGTAATGGTAGCCTCGAAGCCTTTGTTCACAATCTCGCCGAGGTTTGTCCATGAGGTGGAATAACCGGTTGTGTAGGGAACTTGCTTTTGGAACAGCAGGTCTTTGGTAGATTTGCGGTAATAATCCAATATCACCTCCAAACGGCTGTTGAAGAAATTAAGGTCAAGTCCCACGTTAAACTGGTGCGAGGATTCCCATTTCAGGTCTTCATTACCAAGGTTGCTGAGCGTCACGTAGGGATTCAAGTCCTTGTTGAATATCAGTGAATTATTACTGTATTGGGAGATGGTCATGTAATTGGGGATGGACGCATTCCCTACCACACCATAACTTGCCCTGATTTTCATTTGGTTGATAATATCCTTTACGGGTTGGAAGAAGTTTTCTTCTGAAATACGCCAACCGGCCGATACGGAGGGGAAATACCCATACTTATTATTGGCGCCGAAGTTTGACGCGCCATCTGCCCGGAATGAAAAACCAAGCAGGTACCTGTCCCTGAAAGTGTGATTCATCCTGAAATAGTACGAATTCATCGTGTTTTGACTCATGCCTGACCCCGGTTTATGAAATGTTGTTCCCGCCGCCAGATTGTAGTAATCGAAAGAATCATCGAAATATTGTTCCGAGCCTGAAGAAGAGTTTTCCGAGTGATTGTAATACCAACTGGCTCCCAACACAAAATTCGAGCTAAGCTGGCCGTCAAAAAAATTATCTGTAAAGGTAAAATAATTTTCGCTGCTAAATTTTTGAGCATCGCTGTTACTTATGTCGGCATATCCGCCATTGTTCGCGCTCACATCGAGAAGTCCGGCCTTGGCATAACTCATCTCTTTCCGGTTTGCCATTTGGTAGTCGCCTTGCGCCGTAAACGTCAACTTTTTGGTCAGATTCAGGGTGGCATTGAGGCTAAAGACTGCAAAATTGGATTTCCATTCGTTCTTTTTGTCTCGCAGCACCAGAAGGGGATTTTCTCCCTCTTCTCCCAAAGGAACATCATGCTTGCGTCCCCAGGTGCCGTCCTCATACTGCACAGGAACAATGGGCGGCATTTCCGCCATATTCCTAACGGGTCTCTGGTAGAAAGAGCCCTCCTCGTCGTTATTGTTGCCCTCCTGGTTACCTACGGACGCCAAAATCTGAATGCGAAACCAGTCATTAATTTTGCGGCTTACATTTACCGTACCGGTCAACCGCTTATAGAGCGTTTCTTTTATCAGCCCCTGGTAATTCTGGTACCCGAGGCTGGCATATACGCTCGAATTGTCATTCGCCGATGAAAAAGAGATGATATGGTCATTGGTGATGGCGGTTTGCGTAAGTTCTTTTTGCCAATCCGTATTATATTTCGGCGAAGCGATCAGGAATCCGTTGGCGTCATACTGGTAAGCGCCGGAATTGTCTTTTGCATAATAGAACAGGTTTTCCATAGGCGTCGTCAGGTAGGGCGCTGTCTGGCCGCTGTAAGCATAGGCGCGTTTTTGAACTTCCATGTATTCGTCTGCGTTCAGCAGGTCGAGTGTCCGGTTCAGCAAGCCAAACCCCGCCTTGCCCTCATAAGTTATCAAGCCTTTGCCTTTTTCCCCTTTTTTAGTCGTAATGAGGATAACGCCGTTTGATCCCTGCGCACCATACATGGCTGTTGCGGCCGCATCCTTGAGTACCTCAATGGATTCCACATTGGCCGAGTTTATGATATCGGGATCCACGCCTATTACGCCGTCCATTACATAAACAGGGTCTTTACCGGCGTTGATGGAGCCCATGCCGCGCACGCGTAATGACGATTTCCCGCCGGGCCTGCCGGACATCGAAATGTTTTGCACACCGGCTACTTTTCCGGCTACGCCTTGCAGGATGTTAAAATCCGAAGTCCTGCTGTTCAAGTCGTCGCCCTTTATGGAGCCGACCGCAATGGACATATCCTTTTTTGTCCGCGTTCCGTATCCCACGACTATCACATCGTCAATTCCGACAGCGTCATATTCCATAACCACATTAAACTGCGACTCGTTGCCGACAGGCAGTTCTTTGGTCTTCATTCCCAAAAAAGAGAATTGCAGTGTTCCGGTCTCTGCCGGAATGTTCAATGAAAAAGCGCCGTTGATATCGGTAGAGGTCACTATTCTTGTGCCTTTTGCCGAAACAACCACTCCGGCGATAGGACTACCGCTTTCGTCAGTTACCGCGCCCGATACCGTTTTTTCCGGGCTTTGGATGTTCAAAGATGTTTCCGCCTGAATTTCGCTAAAGCATAGCGGTATCAATAAAAACATCAGTTTTACAATTTTGGGTATTACACCAAGTGTACCCGCTCTTTGTTTTTCTTTCATGTAGTAAAGATTTTTAGTTAATATAAAGATTTATTATCAGGTTTTACGCCCCATTCTTTGTTGGGCGTATTACCCATATATAGTTCCAATATACCCCCGCGGGCTATAGCCGCAAAATCGAGGTAACACTTATTGTATTCTTTTCCGTTCAACATCGCTTTTTGTATATATATGTTTGCCGGCGTATTGTCATGCGCTATGATCGTGAATTTCTCTCCCTGGGCGTAATCGGGGTCTAACCGGAATTCTACCCTGTCAAAAACCGGACTGGTAATCTCGAACCTTGTGTCTCCCGGACAAGAGGGGTGTATGCCCGAAGCCGCCAACACATACCATGCCGACATTTGTCCGGCGTCTTCGTTGCCGACAATGCCTTCCACTTCGTTACGGTATGCATTTTTGCATATATGCCGGCTCCATTTTTGTGTATGCCATGGTTCTCCTAACTTATTAAACAGGAATGGCACGAAATGCACGGGTTCGTTGGCGTGGTTGTAATAGTTGTTCCACAACAGATCCTGTGGCGTTTTGTCAAAGAATGCCGTCAGGTCGGCCAGTACCGCTTCCTTGCCACCCATCAGTGCTACCATACCGTCTATGTCGTGCGGCACAAACCAGCCCTGCTGATAAGGGTTGGATTCGATACAGCCATACCATTCGGTAATGCGGGCGTTTTCCGGCCATGACACCCACGAGCCGTCGGCATTGCGCG
>JAISDP010000316.1 GCA_031264715.1 Bacteroidales bacterium | reverse complement strand
AGGATTACCGATGTACGGCATATAGGTATAACAGGTAAACAGATATTTTTCCGCTCCCACCCTGTCGCGGAAAGCATAATCGATCGTCGCTATATTATCGGGTACAATATCCAGATAATCATCACATGCACACAGGGAGCATATCATTAACAGGTATATTATTTTTTTCATGAGTGTTCTTATTTTAAAATGATACTTGAACGCCAAGGTTAAATACTCTCTGGACGGGATATCCCAGTCCGTTGCCGGCCATTTCCGGATCCCACAGTTTGAATTTGCTAAATGTCAGCAGGTTTGTTCCACTGATATAAATACGCAGATTGGACATTCTCACGCGCTGAATAATATGCTGGGGGACGGAATATCCCAATTCGGCCGATTTCAGTCGTAGAAAAGAGCCGTCGTGCATGAACCATGTGCTCCTTTCCGCATAGTTGTTGCTGACCATTTTGTCGGAGAGCCTGGGGAACAGTGCATAGATGTTTTTGTTGTTTTCGTCCCAGTGACTGTCGGCATACGCCTGTAGCAGCGCATTCTGCGATCTTATGGCGCCATTTGCATCCGTATCGATAAAGGGAACGGTGGAAGGGTTATCCCTGTTTATTGCCGTATTGATCCAGAAAGATTCCTGCGCCAGCCCCTGGAAAAAGAAGGACAGGTCGAAGGTTTTATATCCGGCCGACACCCCGAAACCGTAAATAATCTGCGGTTCGGTCGGATAGCCGATCGGCACCCTGTCTAAGGAGGTGATTTTATAATCCCCGCTAATATCGCGGTATTTAATATCGCCGCCCCCGTAGGCGTCCGTTCCGATGTTCTGTACCGGCGAATGGGCAGCTTCCAGGTCGTCCACAAAAAGGCGTTCGGCTACGTAGCCCCATTGCTGGGATACCGGCTGGCCTATTTTCGACAGCCAGGGCGTGAGCGTGTTGTCCACTTCCTCGTATTCGGTATATTCGGTGATGGCATAAGTGAAATTCGCCCGTCCCGTCAGCCAGAGGTCTTTGGTTATGTTATGCTGGTAATCGACGGAAAGGTCGATGCCCTGTCCTTTCGCTTTTCCCAGGTTGGCCTGCGGCGTTACGCTAAGTCCCATGGTGGCCGGCACATCGCTGCGGTTCAGCAGGAGGCCGGAACGGTGTTCGGTGTAATAATCGGCAATGATCTCGATCTTATCGAACAGAGTCAACTCCATGCCAAGGTTCATTTTCCGCGCGGTTTCCCAGGTGATCCTGTCGTTTTCGTACCATCGGATAGCTACGCCGTTTCGATAATAATTAAATTCGGTGCCGAAGGTGTATCCTCTGCCCGCATCATCCATATTCACATCGGAAAGATAGAAAAAGCGGTCGTCCTGGTCTCCGATAGCGTCGTTGCCGACGAGTCCGTAGGTGCCTTTCAGTTTCAGTTTGGATATAATCTTTTGGAGATTGCCTTTCCAGAAACCTTCATTGGAAAGAATCCATCCCAGGCCGAAAGAAGGGAAGAATCCATAACGGTAACGTTTGGCAAAGCGTTCGGAGCCGTTGTATCCGAAGTTAAATTCCGAAAAATACGTGTCGTTGTATGCGTAGGTAGCCCTGCCCGAAAGCCCCTGGTTCCTTGAAGGCAGGGAAAGCTGAAGGCTTCCTGCATTCGCTTCGAGCATGTTGCGCCGCGTAAAAACCAACAGGCCGCTGACGGCGTGTTTTTCGTCGAAAATTCGGTCATAGTTGATAGCCGCTTCCACATAGGTGGTGGTTTTCACCTCTTTGTCCCCTTCCGAATAGCCGAGGTATTCGGTTCCGGTGTTAGGGTTTAATGCAAGCAACTGGTAGGTATCCGTATATTTATCGTAACCGGCCACGTTGTAATAGAACGGATTGTAGTTCCGGTTCACATCAAAATAAGAATAGCGGTTGGTGCTGAACAGTCCCCGTACGGACAGCCCCTCGGTCAGGAAGTCCAGTTTTTGCTTTGCCTCAAATTGCGCCATCATCAGCGATTTGGTATAGTCCTTGTACCCTTTGACCATATCGGCGTATGGATTGATAAAATCGGACGTTGCTTCGTCGTTGCCGAAAAGGATGTGCTGCGTATATTGATTGGCTTCGTCCGGAGCGTAATAGGCCGGAAAACGGACGGGATCGGAACGCATCACTTTCTGGTAGAGGGTAGAGCCGCCGTCGATCGGGCCCTGGTAGTCGTCGAAAGTGCCGTGCAAACGCACAACGGCCTCCGTCGTTTTGGTTACGTTGATATTGACGTTGCTGCGCAGCAGGTAGCGCTTGAGATCGATATTGTTGTTGAAATTATTCTTTTTGTCCACTTTCAGCACGCCGTTGTCCTGGTTGTAAGTGGCGGCAATATAATAACGGGCTACCTTGCCGCCGCCGCTGACGTTGAAATTGGCGCGATAGTTGACTGTCTCGTCGTTGAACAGCATATTGTACCAGTCGTTGGCCGGATAGATATATTCGTTCCGGTTGGGATTCATGGTATTGTCTATTTTCGACTGCGGATAGGGGATGCGTCCCATTTTGTCTCGCGTCAGCACGGCTTCATTGAACATCTGCATATAGGTAATCGGGTCGGCAAGTTTCACTTTTTGGGTAGGCGACGAGAGCGAACTCTCTATCCTGAGCGAAACGGTAGCGTTTCCTTCACGTCCTTCACGGGTGGTCACCAGGATCACGCCGTTTGCGCCGCGTGCGCCGTACAGGGCGGTAGCGGTGGCGTCTTTCATGATGGAGAAGCTGGCGATGTCGTCAGGTTGCAGACGCGCCAGGTCGGAACTCGACATTTCCACGCCGTCGATCAGGATCAGCGGGCCTCTGGCATAAGTAAGCGAGGTGACGCCGCGCACGAAAAAGTTTGCGTCGTCCATTCCGGGTTCGCCGCTCCGCTGATAGGATACCATACCGGCGATGCGTCCGGAAAGCGCCGTGGTCAGGTTGCTGGTGGGCACTTTCAGATCCTTGATGTTGACGGTGGAGATCGACGAAATCACGCTTTCCTTTTTTTGCTTGCCGAAAGCCACGATCGTCACTTCGTCCAGTTCGTTTCTTTTTTCTTCCAATACAATCGTCAAGTCGCGTTCGCCCTGGAATACGATTTCTTTGGATTCCATTCCGACAAAACTTACGCTGAGCGTTGTGCCGACTTTCACATCGGTCATCGTGAAGGATCCTTCTTCATCGGTCGTAACGCCCCGCGTACTGCCTGCGATTTGTACGGCTGCGCCGGGCAGGGACTCTCCGGTCTGGTCGACGACCTTTCCCGTTACTGTTGTCGACTGGGCAAACAGCATGGGCGAAGAGATCCAATAGATACAGAGGCATAACAGGGGAAAGATCCTCCCGAATACATGATTTTTGTGGTTATTTTTGTCTTTCATTTTTTCTACTGTTGTTTTACTTTTTTAAAAAAGAATTATGTGTGCGGTTTTACCCTGTCAGGATAAAACTGCCGAACCGTTCCCGACTTTCTGCGGGAACGTCTGCGACTTTGGATGCGAACGTCTGCATCTGATTAGACTTGTACGATAGATGATCTATTTATTTATTAATAAAAACGATATGGTTTATGGTCTCATTCGTTGTCATGGAACGGAATACGGTCACAAAAAGGGAGGATCGGTCCGGATATCATCCGGATCCAATCCTCCCAGAACGGCACGAAACAAGCAGACAGGAAATACCATGCCGGCAACTCTTGTCTGAACAGAATTGTATAAACAGGAAAATACCTTTATGGCGTCTTTTTCGAAAAGAACGACATAAAAGTTCAGGAATAAACGACTGAAATGTTTGCTGTAAAATACGCGCGCACGCGCGCGCGATACATTATATATGTAATAATGATCGGCTGCTAGTCTCTCTCTCTCTCTCTCTCTCTCTCTCTCTCTGCAAAGATCGTGCCATTCGGTGATTTACCGAACGTTACACCAGACATTGCCTGTAACAAATTTTCAAGAGATTTCGACATGATTAAAGATACTTTTGAAGTAAAAATCGGAGGCAAATATAAATAATTTTTTCGAACAAAAACAAAAAATAATTGTTTTAGGGGGCGGTTATTTTTTTTATTTTTTTTAATTAATATCATGAATCTCCTACGGAGATTTCGTTGATATTTTCCACATTGATTTCTATTGCTATGAATGCCCTGACGGGCAACGTTCCATCATTCGGCGAAATATTTTTGAAAAGGCATTTCCATTATCATATGTATGTCATCAAAATTATTTGCTATTAATAAGTGATGTTACGCGGTACTTATTGTGAGATGCGATTCTGCGGCTTGAAAAGCCGCAGAATCGCTGTGGTAACAAGCAAAATACCATACCGCGAAAACTTCTTGAATCCCTTGGCTGAGTGTGCTTGATGAATAATTGGTAATATTTAACAAAATAAACTTGGACTAGTCATAGAATTCGGGCTTGGCCGGATTTCGACGGCATGTCTTGATGAGTTTCCCGTCAGGGGCGTAATCAGATATGTCTCATTTGATTTCGCTCTTTCAGGGCTTTCATGGCGGCAGGTCGGACAGCGGCGGTTTGTTCCGTTCAACGATTTCAATTTCTTGAAAATTAACAGAACTATTGGTACGTATGATACAATTTTTTGTATGTTTGCAGGACGAAAGCAATCATTACACCACGTAACCATGTTACCGCAAAAGAAAACCATTGAAGACCTTGCCCGCGAACTGAACCTTTCGAAATCAACAGTTTCGAGAGCTTTGCACGATTCGTACCAGATTGGCGAAGATACCAAACAGAAGGTACATTCGCTGGCCGATAAATGGGGGTTTCAATTGAATCCACAAGCGCGTGGCCTGAAAACGCACCGGTCATTCACGTTGGGCGTGGTAGTCCCCGAAATCGCGCACAAATATTTTTCGTCGGCTATTAGCGGGATACAGCAGGTGGTGCTGCCGGCCGGCTATAATGTACTCATCGGGCAAGCCAACGAGTCGGCCGAGCAGGAATATAAAGTAGTGCGGCAACTCGTAGCCAGCCGCGTGGACGGACTGATCATGTCATTATCCGGGCAAACCTATTACCACGAATATTTACAGGCGCTGCTCAAGGATGGTTTTCCCGTGATCATGTTCGACCGTGTAAGCGATGAAGTGGATTGTTCGAAAGTGATTATCGACCATGAGGCGGCTGCATTCAAGGCAATAGAACATCTTATCGAACAGGGATGCAGGCGTATTGCGCATTTGAGTGGTCCACAGGTGCTGTCGATCGCCCAAAACCGTATCAAGGGGATTAAGAGGGCGCTCAAGGCCCATGATCTGCCGCTCATTCCCGAATTTCTGATCGAAAACGGCACCAATCCCGAACATACGCCCAGCCATATCGAATGGCTGATGCAGCAACCGAATCCGCCCGACGGTATTTCATGTTTCAATGATGATGTGGCTATCAATGCATTGCTAACACTAAAAAAGGCGGGAATACCCGTTCCCGACAAAGTAAAAATCATCGGGTTCAACAATGAAAAGGAATGTGTAGTGATTGAGCCGAACCTCTCATCCATTGAACACCCGGTGGTGGAGATGGGAAAGGAGGCTACACGCCTGTTCCTGAAATATATTGAGAAACCCAATCAAAAACCGCAGACGATAGTTTTCGATACAAGCCTTATTGTGAGGCAATCAACCGGAGGATGATCCATTCGGAACAGCGCCATCCGTATTCCATCAAATTACGCTTCCCTTCCTTTTTCGCCGAACTTCATCAGGTCATAACCCTTCAATGCTGCTTCCACTAATTCGGGCAGACGGTCGGGCGTGCAGCCGAAACACGGTATGCCCAATTTGCTGATTTTCTTCGCTAATTGTTCGTCGTAGTCGGGCTTGCCACGGTCTGAGAGGGCAAGGAGCGTGATCACCTTCACCCCGGCGGCATGCATTTCCTCGAGGCGGCGCAACAGGCCGGCCTCCACGCCGCCTTCGTAAAGATCGGAGATAAGGATAAACATGGTCTTACGCGGATCGGTGATCATTGTGCTGCAATAGCTTACTGATTTGTTGATGTCCGTACCACCACCTAACTGAACTCCAAAGAGCATATCCACAGGATCGTTGCGGCAAAGTTCCGTCAGGTCTACTATCTCGGTATCGAATACTACCACATGGGTGTCTAATGCCGGCATACTGGCAAAGATAGAGCCCATGACAGACGAATAAATGATCGAATCGCACATCGAGCCGCTTTGGTCGATGTCGAGGATTACCGTCCATGATTTTTGCTTGCGGCTACGCTCGAAAAACCAGAATTTTTCAGGAATCAGCCGTTTCGTTTCGGTATCGTAGTTGCGAAGGTTTCGGTTAATCGTCCGTTTCCAGTCGGTTGCCGAAAAATTGCTGATGGGCGAATGTGCTCGCTTGTTGAGCGCTCCCGTAACGGCGCGGCGTAAATCCTGCTCCATGCGCTTCATGATCTCATCCACCACTTCCTTGATGAGTTGCCGTGCGGTATCCTTCGATTTTTCGGGTATTTGTCCCTTCAGAGCCATCAGCGTACCCACCATCGAAATGTCGGGCTTCACGTTTTTAAGCGTTTCGGGTTCGAGCAACAACTTGGTTAGCCCTTTGCGTTCGATGGCGTCAGACTGGATCACACTCACCACATCGGGCGGGAAAAAAGTACGAATATCGGTAAGCCATTTGGCCAGGTTCGGAGCCGAAGGACCAAGGCCAGCGCCTTTACCGCTTCCCTGTCCGCCGCCGCCATCGTATATGGCTGCCAATGCAGCATCCATTACCGAATCTTGCCCGGAGAGTTGCATTTTGCCGAGCTCGCCTCCGGCCTGGCTGCCCAACACAAGGCGCCAACGTGTCAGCCTGGGATCTTCCATGATTAAATTGAAACCTGAATTGCTAAGATAAAAAAGGCATGTATCAGATATAATGTTTGTTTTTAGGGTATTAAAACACAAAAGGACATCACTTGATACAAGCGAAGCAAAGGTAATAAAAAAGCGTAAAAACATCACAGGCAAGGTAGAAAATAGCTTTACGGAAGGACGCATCACCGGTCGATGCAGGTCAAACCAGGGCTTCCCAAAGCACCTCCACCGGATGTTTAGCCGTTCGTCCCGTATTTTCGGCAATATGATGCCGGCAACTGGTTCCCGAAGCAGCAATAATGGTGTCGGGCATAGCTTTGCGTACTTCGGGAAACAGTACCATTTCCCCAATCTTCACCGACAGCCCGTAATGTTCTTTTTCGTATCCGAACGAACCGGCCATGCCGCAACAGCCCGATTTGATTTCTTCCACCGTGTAGTTTTCGGGAAACGACAACATATACGTGGTAGTGGCAGTAGATATCACTGCTTTCTGCTGGCAATGCCCGTGATATTTAATGATTGCGGCTTGCCGGGTGAACTGTTTCCTTGTGATGTTGCCCTTTTGCATTTCGGCGGCGATGAATTCGTCTATCAGGAAAGTGTTGCGTGCCAAATTGCGCGCTTTACCCTGTATTCCTGCGCTGACCAGCTCGGGGTATTCATCGCGGAAACTGAGGATTGCCGACGGCTCGATGCCGATTAAGGGTGTTTCATCGCTGATCAACGGATGCAGAGCCTGTACATTGGCATCGGCAAACCGTCGCGCTTTTTCCAGCAAGCCTTTAGAAACTGCCGCCCTGCCGCTCTCTTTGTGAACGGGGATTTCGACCCGGTAGCCCAATTTTTCCAACAGCTTGACTGCTGTCAGTCCCATATCCGAGTCGTAACAGTTGGTAAATTCATCATTGAACAGGTATACCTTACGTTGGGATTGGCAGGCGATATGCCGGTAGCCTTTTAAATGCCCGTTGAGTGTACGGTTTGCCAATTTGGGTACGGAACGTTGCGGAGCGAAGCCGATCATTTTTTTTACCAGTGTGCTGTTGGAAAAAAAGTTGACAATACCTGGGGCTATAGCGCCAATCGTATTGATAGCATTGAGATTGGCGATGAGGCGGCTTCGCAGCGGGATGCCATGCTTATCGTAATATCGTTGCAGAAATTCGGCTTTAAGCCTGGCCATGTCCACACTCGAAGGACATTCGGATTTACACGCTTTGCATGACAGGCACCAGCTTAACACCTCGTATACATCTGCTTCGGTGAGTGTTTCCGCTTGCTTGCCGCCGATAAGGAATGTACGGAGGATGTTGGCACGGCCACGTGCAGTAAGCTGCTCATCTTTGGAAGCCATGTAGCTTGGGCAAAGCGTCCCGCCAACCAGGGAACTCTTACGGCAATCGCCCGAACCATTGCATTTCTCCACAGCACGCATATAGCCCAGCACGTTCGAGAAATCAAAAACCGTATCAAATTCGGGGGTTGGCGCACCTGCTTCAAACCGGAGCGAAGCATTCATCGGCGGCGTATCGATGATCTTTCCGGGATTGAGTAATCTATCCGGGTCCCAGGTATATTTGATTTTTCGTAAAAGCTGATAAACGTCCTCGCCATACATGAACGGGATAAATTCGCCACGCAGACGCCCGTCACCATGTTCGCCACTCAATGATCCCTTATATTTCTTAACTAAATGCGCTGCTTCTACGGCAAGGGTACGCCATAGTTCAACGCCTTCGCGGGTTTTGATGTCCAATACCGGTTGCAGGTGCAGTTCTCCCGTACCGATATGGGCATAATACACACATTCCAACCGGTATTTGCGAAGTATTTCCTTGAATTCGGCCAGGTAGGCCGGAAGCTTTGCAGGCGCTACGGCAGTGTCCTCCACTACATTTACGGGCTTGGCATCGCCCACCATGTTCGATAATACTCCCAAGCCCGCTTTCCGCAAGTTATACGCTTTTACAATATCTCCGCTCCATAGCGTAGGAAAGGCATAGCCAAGGCCTGCACTACGCATCTCTTCCCTGATGCTGCGGCAAATATCCATGACCTCTTCACGGGTATCGCCAAGCAGTTCTATCATCAGCAAAGCAGCAGGATCGCCTTCCACAAAGAAACGGTTACGTGTTTGTTCGGGGTTTTGCAGGGTAAGGTCGAGTATGGCCTTGTCCACCAGTTCAACGGCCGTAGGGTGATATTTTAATGCAACCAGGTTAGCCCGGTACGCCTCTTCCAAACTGGCGAAATGCACACACAGCAACGCTTTTTCCTTGGCGGGAATGGGTTCGAGATTCAGGGTAAGTTCCGTAAACACGCATAAAGTACCCTCGGAACCAGCCAATAGCTTGCAAAAGTTGAACGGCTCGCCATTTTCTATGAACGGCTCGCTATCCATCAGCAAATCCAGTGCATAGCCGTGATTACGGCGACGTATCGCTTTATCGGGATAAGCATCGGCAATACGGTTGCGATTGATACCGTCAGTCAGCGTCTCCCAGACATTACGGTAAATATCACCTTCCAAACCGGGCAGTTGGCGCTTTTCGTGAAACTCGCCTGTTGTCAGGGTTTTGAACCCGGCTTCGCTTCCATCGCTCAGGATTGCTTTCACTGCGATGAGGTGATCGCGGACACTGCCATATACCAGCGAATGTGCGCCACAGGAGTTGTTGCCCGTCATGCCGCCTATCATGCAACGGTTGGAGGTGGAAGTTTCGGGTGCGAAGAACAATCCGTACGGGGCAAGGTATAGGTTCAACTCGTCCAGCACCACGCCCGGCTGTACGGTAACACGGCGTCCTTCCACATCTGTGTTCAGGATGCCGGTCATGTGGCGCGATACATCCAGCACAATCCCGCTGCCAACCACCTGCCCGGCCAATGACGTCCCTGCTGTCCGCGGGATAATACTGGCGCTGTGCTTTTTCGCGAAAGCAAGAATAGCCTTGACATCTGCCGTAGATTTCGGAAAAGCTACAGCCACAGGCATCTCGCGATACGATGAGGCATCGGTGGCATACAGGGTACGGGTTACAATATCGTCTTTGATTTCCCCGTCGAGACGGAGTTCACGGATGGGCAAACGAGTCATGGATTTATAAAAATGATGAGCGAAGATATGAATATTTTGTACTCACCACAGATTCCACCCTAAATATTAT
>JAISDP010000105.1 GCA_031264715.1 Bacteroidales bacterium | reverse complement strand
AACTTGTTAATATAGTATCCACTAATGTTAGAGGTACTAATATTTATGAATTCAGATTAGAAAACTGTAATGCTGCAAAGATTGGCAAGTACAGTGTGGAATGGTATAAAGGATATTTTACCGGTCAAAGTAAATATATGTATGTATATAATGAGAATGGCGACCAGGTTTATGTAGAAAGAGAAAAATATACTACCCCAGAAAATATGAATAGAGCATATGGAGCATATAAAGTAATTTTACCAAGCTCAATTGATTGGAGTGAGGGAAACAGGGACAAGAAAACAGAAACATATTCATCTTATATTAGAGGGGAATCTATTAGTATGATATGAATCCTGTAGAATTAAGTTTTGGTTTGGGAAGTATCAAACCAGGAAGGGAAATATTTTCAATTAAGGAGTGGTATAAGCATGAATAAAAAATTTTGTATTACCTTTGCATTTTGGAATTGGAGACTATTTATTAATAAATAAAGATTAATAAGGAAAATATGGGACCATTAGGAGCAACAATAATATATGGAATAATAGTTTTTGGAATAGCAGGTTTCCTTATCTGGCTACTCTGTAAAATAATGAATTTATTGGATAAATAGATATGGCAGATGTAAAAGTATAGATAAGCGACAATGTCAGAGACATGTTCAGGAGTTTGGAATGGATATTGACTGATAAGGAATTTATTAAAATGATGAAGTCAGGAACTACTATTATAGCCAATACTCAACTTAAATATTCTATCTACATTGTCGAAATGTTCCCGACGGTCGTCCGCAAGCTGTCGAATTTGTCGAAACGTTCCCGACAGTCGTCCGCAAGCTGTCGAATTTGTCGAAACGTTCCCGACGGTCGTCCGCAAGCCGTTGACATTGTCGAAATGTTCCCGACGGTCGTCCGCAAGCCGTTGACATTGTCGAAAATCTCATTTTAATATTCATAATATGTACTACTGATGCAATTTTTTTCAAAAAAACGGTTCTATAACGTTTTGTGTGGTAATTCAAAATCCTGGAAGTCATTCATGCAAACTGATACCGCATATCTCTCCTTTTTACCCATACAATTCGTTATAGAGCCCTTTCGATAAACTGTTCAATAAGTATTTACAGATATTTTTTCAAAACATACACCCTGTTTGAAGTATACCTGTCGTTGCCTGTACTTTCCATTTCCAGGTTATGCTCTTCGGCAAACCTGTGAATATCGTCGTCCGACAGGAAATGCAAATCATTCTCGGTTTTGTTGAACCGGAACAGCCGTGTAGAGAAAAACTCGGTAAGGCGGGTCAGTTGATGCTTCCTGTCCATGTTGCGGTCGGCGTCGCGGACGATGATGATGCCGCCGGGAAGGAGTTTTTCCGCGCATTTTAACAGCAGTTGCCGCTGCGCTTCGGGTTTCAGGTAATGGAGCATGTCGCTCAGGATAAACACGTCGCTCGGCTGAAATGGATATTCGACGGCATTGGCGGCAATAAACTGCAACCGGTCGTTTTTGGAAAAGCAGTGATTTGCCGTTTCGATCTTATCACCGTCGTAATCCACTCCTGTGATACGGCGCTCCTCCGAAAGCGAAGCCAGCATGTACGCCAGGAAACCATAACCGCATCCAAGGTCGGTGACGGCAGCATGACGGGGAACCAGACGGTTAAACATGCGGTAGTTGTGTTCCATCCGCAGTTTGATCCGCAAGTACCATTCCACCACCGGGCCTTTATACACATAGTTGGTAGTCAACCGTTGCCTGAAATACGGGTTATCAGTTGTTTGATACCGTTCTGCCATGCTTTCGTAATGCCGCCTCATCAGGCCGGCGGCGTACCGGGCATTGTCGCGGTCGCTGTTTTGCTGTATCTGCTGCCGGTCAATGCATGGCAACATTTCGACCGCCAACTGTCCCTTACGGATATTGAACGGATCGGTTTTAGGCATCACCAGGCCCACACCATATAATGTAACCGGCAAAATATCCAGGTCCAACTGTTTGGCCAGATAAAATGCACCGTTATGAAAACGCCGCATTTTACCGTCCGCGGAGCGTGTTCCTTCGGGAAAAACCGCAATGGAATAGCCCTCGGCAACCATCGCCCGCAATGCGTCGACACTTTTCTCGAACCCGTCCTCCACGTGGTAAAACCCCGTGTTGCGCACCAGGGTTCCGAAAAAGGGCGAGTTCCACACCCAGCTGTTGACCAGCATTACGATTTTCGGATGCAAAGAGAGGATGCTCAAAATGTCGATGAACGACTGGTGGTTGGCTACAATTACTGCCGGATGCCTGAAATGTTCACGCCCGGTACCGCTAAATTTCTTTTTGAGAGGACGGTAACAATACAGGGTCGATTTGGCCAGTTTGCTCATGAGCCAGTGCAGGATGTATTCCTTTTTCCGCCTGTCGCATGGGATAATTCTCAACACCAGGCTCAACAGCGAAAGCAGGATGCTTCCCAGGCCAAAATACGTGAATACATACACAGACGACACCCAACTGTACAAAGTGTACGGATATTTTCCCTTTGCAGTGCGTCCCGAAATAAACCAGCGAAAAAGGAAGGGCTGCACAGTGTACGCAGCCAGCACTACTGCCAGCATCCCGGTAACGGAAACCATAGCAATGGATTTCAAAGCCGGATGCCGGGCAAATACCAGTACGCCGATACCTGCAATCATGACTGCCGCCGACATGAATATGGCAGCTTTATGCATCGGCAGCGTTTTACGTCCGGTACGGTATTCTTCTTTCAGCCCATCGGTGATAAAAATGCTGTAATCGTCGCCCAAGCCGAAAATAAACGTGGAGATGATAATGTTGACGATATTGAAACCAATGCCAAGGATACCCATCATCCCGGTGATCCATACCCAACTGAGCGCCATCGGCGTAAAGGTCATCAGCGTAAGCTCGATGCGTCCGTATGTGATCCACAGGGCAAAGAATACGATGAAGGACGAGATGAACAGGATCAGGTAAAAATCGTCGCTGATGATGTTTACAAACTTACCGGCAAAATAAGACCTGTCCAGGATTACCATGTTGTCGTTTCCGTCCAGGCGTTCGTACACCTGATCCATTTGGCTTATGGGGACGCGCACCTGGCACATCACCATGCTCAATCCGTCCGTCTGCGTGAGCCAGCCGTCCAGCAGGCGCTGTCCTACCCATGTACTGTCCGCAATATTGATGGGATGATACTCTTCGTTAAGCAGGTTGAGAAAAGGAGCAAATGCCTGTTCGTTGAACTTGTATTTTTTCCCGGCTTCAAGGAGATTCCGGCGCAAACCTGCCTTCCTTTCCGTTGTCCAAAACAAATTCCAGCGTGCAATACGTGTCTTTTGTTCCGCTTCGGGAATTAATAAGGCATCCGCCGAAGCGTATTTCCCAATCAACCCTTCTTCCTGCAAGCGGAGGATCGTATTTTTGTTCTGCCGGTGGTGCATTTCGGCATCCTGCAAATCAGCGCCGGTTGAAACAAGGTACACGGTTTGCGAAGAAGCGTCGGAATTGAGCGCCTGCAAGTTCCGTTCGGCCTGTTGCAATTTGCGATCGACATAGTTCAGGTGCATCATGTCGCTGTCGAAACCGGTGCGCCCGGTAAAAAACAGGCACACAACAGTCGCTACAGCCATTGCAATCAGCAGCCAGTACTTTTTCTCGGGCTGGAAGGACGCAATACGTTCGATAAACGCCGATAACTTCGAATGATGATCGTCCGTCGGCGGTTTTTCGGGCAAAAGATGCGGCAACACGACGAGGCAGAAAAGCGCGCTACCGGCCAGGCTGAATGCAGCAAACAAACCGAAGTCGGCCAATGCGCCTGATTTGGCAAAAGTCAACCCGAGGAAAGCGCCCACTGTGGTGAAACTGCCCAGGGTAAGCGGCGAAGCCAATCCTGCAACAATCTCGCGGGGCGAGGTTGCGTGACGGAAATGACTCAATACATGTATCGAATAATTGAGTGCGATACCCACCACCACCGAACCGGCCCCCACCGTAATAGCCGAAACCGTCCCCCTGATGAAATAAAGAACCATCAGTGAAACCGCCGCACCAAATACGACAGGCGACAGAATCAGCAGCGGGGCGCGTTTACTCCGGAACACTGTGATGATGAACCCTATGATTGCCAGCAAAGCTATACTGAGCGTAACCATGGTATCGTGTTTGATTTGCCGCGCATTGCAAACACTCACTGCCGGTCCTCCGAAATATTCGGCCTCCGCTTCCGGGAAAATTTTCTGAAACCGGGCAATGCCGCTGTCGAGGCTATCGACAATAGCAGCATTATTTCCTGTTTCGGCGCCGCCATGCAATGGCGCGATATAGAACAGCAAGTGCCGGCGATCCGAAGTTAAAAAGTATCCGTGATAGCTATCGAATCCATTATCCGGCTGTATCTGCTGCAGGCGTTTCAATGCAAGCGCGCTGATGGATAAGGGATCGGCAGTGATGAACCGCCGCATGGCAAATCCGTCGGGAGTGGCCAGCATATCGCGGTTACGATGCAGGCGACCGTCGATGGCAGTGCGGCTGAGCGCACTGTCAATCACCGGATAGTCCTTTTCTTCCAGGAAAATGGGAAGATTCTCGCAGGTCAGGCTGTACACTTCGTCTATCATGTCTTCGTCCGCACGCGAAACTACTTCCTTGATATAACCGGGGATAAGCGTCGACAGGTGTCCGGCAAGGCTGTCACAATAAGCGGTTAGCAGGTCGGGCTGTGGGGTTGCAGTACTGTCGGAAAGGTAAAGGTGAACCGCTAGCCGGTCGCGCACCTTGATGTTGCGGAACACGGCGTTGCTTGTTTTCATCGCACCGTTGTCGGGGATAAACTGCGTAATATCCTCCTCGAAATGTATCCGCGAAGCGAAGAACAGTGAAACCGCAAAAATGGCTACGGCAATGCCATACAGCAAAGGCTTGCGGCGAGTAAAAAAATCATACAGGAAAAGAAAAAATTTAGCCATGTGCCTGCAAAAATACCAACTTTTTGAACGTCAATCAAAATTCGGTTGAGTTCATCGTCTCCCAGGCAACCAGTAGTTCCACCATTTCGGAATAGCTCAGGATACCGCTTTGTTGTTTATTGGTTTTGAGGTAAGCATCATACACTTGATCCTGCACGGCCGACAGGGTCGGGTTCAGCGCTTTCTGCCAGTGTTCCCGTATGGCGCGATAATCGGCCATGATTCGCGGATCAATCTGCCCGGTGATTTCCCTGTAGCGGTCGGGCGAAATCTTACGCAGGTTGCCCAACAGGTATGACACGGTTTGCAGATAGCCGCTATACCGCACCAGAGGATGAACGCTCGATGTGCAAATAACAGTTGCGTACAGGTTACATTCCGCTTCGCCGGCAATACCAAACTGATGCGCTTTCTCGTGCGCCAGGGTGTACGGGTAGGTAATGGGAAGCGAGTAGTTATTGACGTGCACCTCGTTGAAAAACGGATCGAAATAACCCGAAACACCCATCCGGGTCATCAGCGGTTCGGCGAGGGTTTTCTTGGTACGCCGCCAGCCGCACGGGTGAGGCAGCCGCATCGATTCGTGGCGCTTTTCGTATAAAGCTTCTATTTCACGGTCGATTTCCTCTACATCGAAATGCGGATCGGCTATGTACGCATGGTTCAGCGAGTCGATATAACGCGCAGCAAATGCTTCGAAAAACTCCCGGTCCTCCCTGGGATGTTCCACGCCGAAACGTTCATGAAAACCCGGACGGAAATACCCAATACCCCAGGCCATATAGAACCAAACGATCATCCACAAAACAGACAAAAGGAATGTATTGATCCAGCAACGAAACGACAATCGCCGCATACACATCATCACAATACTGCCAGGCAACAATACGACTGCCAGGATGATCAGCACATCCAGCAGGGAAAAAGGCGCCCAATGGGTAAGAAACGAGAGGACAGCAGCTATTACCGGATAGCAATTCTGCACATATACCTCGGCCAACGCCGGTATACGTGCACAAAGGAAGATAAATGCCAGGATAACGACCGGCGCCACGAATTTTACAAATGCAGGATAACGTTTCTTTCCGGTTCTCATGATGAAGAAATTTGCCACGAAGACGCTAAGATTAAATTATTCCCTAACATTTTGGCTTTAGCCTGAATCATTTCGGCTTTAGCCTGAATCATTTCGGCTTTAGCCTAAACCATTTATGCATTAGCCTAAACTATTTATGCTTTAGCCTAAATCATTTATGCTTTAGCTTAAATCATTTATGCTTTAGCCTAAATCATTTATGCTTTAGCTTAAACCATTTATGCTTTAGCTTAAACCATTTATGCTTTAGCTTAAACCATTTATGCTTTAGCTTAAACCATTAGGGATAAAAAAAATATAACTTATAAGACATTAATTATTGAGAGTAACGCCCTGCGGAATGAATGTCGCGCAAACGCCAAGCCCTGAAAGGGCGTAATCATTAGCGCAGGGCAACGCCCTGCGAATCGGGGATGCGCAATATCATTAAGCCCTGAAAGGGCGTAATCAAATGAAATAAGACGGATTACGCCCCGTTGGGGCTTCATGGCGAGCGGCGCATTTCCGACACAGGGCGTTGCCCTGTGCTGTTGATGTCGCTCTTTCAGAGCTTTTCCCGGCTC
>JAISDP010000337.1 GCA_031264715.1 Bacteroidales bacterium | reverse complement strand
CTGCCGGCGCAGAACAAACGGTTTGCCATTAGCGGCAATATTACCGACAGCGCTACAGGCGAGGATCTGATAGGGGCGACCGTATACGTGGAAGAACTGAAAACAGGAACGGCCGCTAACGCCTACGGATTCTACTCCATCAGCCTGCCCGAGGGGAAGTACAGACTGGTGTTCTCTTTTGTCGGGTTTCAGCACAATACGCAGGTGATTGATTTGAAACAGGACGTCAAACTGAACATCAGGCTCGAACCGGCTGCCAGTGAGCTTGGCGAGGTAGTGGTGTCGGCCGAAGCGAGGAATGTCAATGTAACGAAAGCAGAGATGAGTGTTGAACGGATTTCGATGAAGACGCTCAAACGCATCCCGGCATTGATGGGCGAAGTTGACGTCATCAAGGCGATACAACTGTTGCCGGGCGTACAGTCTGCAGCCGAGGGATCGTCGGGGTTCAGCGTGCGGGGCGGCAGTCATGATCAAAACCTGATCATCCTCGACGAAGCCACCGTTTATAACGCATCCCACCTGATGGGTTTCTTTTCGGTCTTCAACAACGATGCCATCAAGGATGTAAAACTCTACAAGGGCGACATACCGGCCAGCTTCGGCGGGAGGCTGTCGTCGCTGCTCGATGTGCGTACCAGGGATGGTAACAATCAGCGCTTTTCGGCAACGGGCGGTATCGGTACCATATCCAGCCGGTTGACGCTGGAAGGCCCGCTGTTTTCGGATAAATTGAGCTACCTGGTTTCGGCGCGCCGCACGTATGCCGATGTTTTCCTTGCTTTTGCCAATGATCCCGACCTGAAGAAGTCGTCTCTTTACTTTTACGACATGAATGTAAAGGTGAATTACCGCATCAACGACAATAACCGCCTCTTTCTGGCCGCTTACCTTGGGCGCGACAAGTTTGCCAACTCATTTGCCGGGATGAATTTCGGCAACCAGACGGTAACTTTGCGATGGAATCACCTGTTTTCGTCGAGGCTTTTCTCCAACTTCACGGTTATCGGCAGTTTCTACGATTATTATTTGGAAACCGAGTTGAGCGAACAGGTTTCGATGAATTGGAAGTCGAAATTGCAGGACTTCGGATTCAAAGCCGATTTTTCATATCATCTCAATCCCAACAACCAGATCAAATTCGGTTACCACCTGACGCATCACGGTTTTATGCCGGGTGAAGGCGGCGGGGTGGGGGAGAAGTCGATCGTCGCACAGTTCTCCGAACCGAAAGAGTTTGCCCTGGAACACGCCTGGTTTGTAGCCAATGAAAACAGGATCGGTGAAAAATTCACCGTAAAGTATGGGTTGCGTTACACCCTGTTCCAGAATATCAGCAATGGCAGGCAGGTATACACGTTGGAAAATTACGCTGTGAAGGATTCGGCTACGTATGCCCGCGGAACGATCTATCACAGTTATGGCCGGTGGGAGCCCCGGCTTGGATTGGTTTACGAAATCAATGGAGCCAATTCCGTAAAGGCGAGCTATTCGCGTACTGCGCAGTTCATCCAGCTGGCGTCCAACTCATCGGCAGGTTCGCCGCTGGATGTGTGGTTTCAATCCACGCCCAGCGTGAAACCCCAGATGTGTAACCAGTTTGCGGCAGGCTATTTCAGGAACTTCAGCGATAATATGTTCGAAACATCCATAGAGTTGTATTACAAGGATATGAAAGATGTGATCGATTTCAAGGATCATGCCAACCTGATCGGGAACGAGGACCTCGAACGGGAACTGCGTTTCGGTACCGGCAAGGCTTATGGCCTGGAACTGATGATCCGCAAGAACGAAGGTAGACTCAACGGCTGGGTGAGCTACACCCTTTCGAGGGCGCGCCGCACCATCAGCGAGATCAACGACGGCAAGGAGTATCGCTCCCCCTACGACAAGCCCAACAATATTTCGATTGTCCTCAATTACGAGTTGTCGCGGCAGTGGGTGGTGTCGGCCAACTGGGTGTTCGCAAGCGGAACCCCGGTGACGTATCCCACGGGCCGTTACGAGATCGAAGGAAAGTACGTGCCCATCTATTCCAGCCGCAACGAATACCGCTATCCGGCCTATCACCGCCTCGACCTGTCGGCCACCTGGTCATTCAAGGGTAATGTAAGGAGGCGTTTCAAGAGCGAACTGAATTTCTCACTGTATAATGCTTACGGACGCCATAATCCCTGGACGATCATGTTCCGCCAGGAAAAGGATAACCCGAACAAAACCTATGCCGAGATGGTGTACCTGTTCTCATTTGTGCCGTCGGTAACGTATAACTTCACGTTTTAAGCTGTTGCGGTAAAATTTCTCAGGCTGCAAAATATCTTTCATGAAAATCAGTTAAGTAATACGGACATTTTTTTGTTACTTTGTGCGTTTATCCAAAACTTATATGGGATTCCGAAGATGATAAAAATTATGGAATCAGCATCAGCATATACTTGAAAGTTTGAAGGAAAGGTTTTTTTATATCATATGGATTGGCGTGGCGGTTGTGATGGTATTCCCGGGATGCAGCACCGAGAAGAATACCGGCATTACCCGGACCTACCACAACGTCACCACACGTTTCAACGTCCTGTTCAACGCCAGGGAAAGCTACAAAAGCGGTATTAAAAAGGCCGAACAGAGCGGGCAGGACGATTACACACAAATGCTTCCGATTTTCCTGTATGGCAATGATGCTGTGGCCCAAGCCGTATCGGGCGATATGGAAACCGCTGCAAAGAAAGCAACCAAGGCCGCCAATCTCCATTCCATCAAGGTGAAGCCCAAAGTAGGGAAATCGGGCATGTCGCCTGCCGAGAAAAAGTTCTACGACAAGCGGGAATTTAACAAATACATAAGCGATTGCTACATGATCATTGGTAAGTCGTATGTCTATACCAACCAATACTTCCAGGCTTTGCAGACGTTTAACTTTATGGAAACCGAATTTCCGGGGGAAAAGAGCCTGTACGAAGCCCGGTTGTGGCGGGCAAAGGCGCTGATACTGGATAAGAATTTAGCCGAAGCAGGCCGCGTGCTCGCCGAATTGAGGGAAGATAAGGATTTCCCAAACAGGAAAGCATTAAGGTCGGAATTGAATGCGACCACTGCCGACTGGCATATCAGGCAGAAACATTATGCCGGCGCCGTCGAATACTTGAACCGCGCCCTGGGAGATACCCGTCATAAAAAGACCAAAATGCGTTACTGCTATGTGCTGGCGCAGCTTTACATGGAACAGAAAGATTACGCGCGGGCTTCCGCTATGTTCCAGAAGGTGATCCGCATGAACCCGCCCTACGAAATGTCGTTCAATGCCACCATCAGCCGCGCTACGGCATCCAAGAGCAGTGGAGCCGACATTCGCGACGTCAAGAAGCAGTTGAACAAAATGCTGCGCGACAGCAAGAATACCGAATATCAAGACCAGATATACTATGCGTTGGCCGAAATAGAGCTTTACGAAGGCAATACGGATAAGGCCATCGAATATTTCCGGAAATCGGCGCAGGCATCGACCGGTAATTTGCCGCAAAAAACAAAATCGTACCTGACGCTGGCTAACCTTTTCTACGATCGTCGCGAATATATTCCCGCCCAGGCTTATTACGACAGCGCTATGGTGAACATGCAGCCCACATACCCCGACTATGCCCAGATAGCGGCCAAAGCCAAGAACCTGGATGCGCTGGTATACAACCTCAATACGGTACATTTCCAGGACAGCGTGCAGCGCATTGCCCGGATGTCGGATGCCGAGCGCAGCAGGCTGATCAACGGCATCATTTCCGAGCTACAGCTCAAGGAACAAAAGGAGAAAGAAGCCGAAGCCATCCGTTTGCAGCAATATTACAGTAATATCGGGCGGCGTACCACCTTGTCGGACCCAACCTCAAAAACGCAGTGGTATTTCTATAATCCCACTACGGTAAGCCAGGGTATCGGCGAGTTCCAGGTGAAATGGGGCCGGCGTAATCTCGAAGACAACTGGCGCCGGAAGAACAAGGGTACCGTGGAAATAGCCATGGCTGCGGAAAGCGTCGATGACAATGCGCCGGTTGCAGGGGCTCAGAAGATACAGGATATTTACACTCCCGGATATTATTTGCAGAACATCCCGCTTACCGATTCGATGATGCGGGCTTCCGACCGGATGATCGAAGAAAGCCTGTATGCCGCAGGATATATCTACAACAACGATTTTGAAGAATACGCGCCGGCTGCGGCGCAGTATGAAGACCTGATACGCCGTTACCCGCAAAGCGACTACGTTGTGCCGTCGTATTATTACCTGTACCGGTTGTATAACAAACAGGGCAAAGCCGCCGAAGCCGAAAGGTACAGGAACCTGTTGCTGGCCAAAGCGCCCGAAAGCATCTATGCCAGGATCATCCTCGACCCGACCTATCTCGACAAACTGGCGCAGCAAAAAGGCGAATCGGAACAGTTGTACGAACAGACATACGGCCAGTACAACCGTAGCGAATACCGGTCGGTGATCAACCTTGCCAACGATGCCATGGAACGTTTCCCGAAGGATGCCCTCGCGCCGAAATTTGCCTACCTGAAAGCTATATCGGCAGGGAAACTGGCTGGAACCAACGAAGCGATGCGCGCAGAAATGAAGAAGATCACCACCGACTATCCGGGAAGCGATATTGCAGCCGAAGCACAGAATCTGATAGACTTTATCGACGGCAAGGATCCCACGATGAAGCAGGCCGACCGGGCGGAACGCGCAAAATCAATATATGCCTACAGCGAAACAGGCGCGTATTACTTCGGCTGGATGATCGATTCGAAAGAAAATATCAATCAGCTCTCTTTCGATATGCTGAACTTCAACCTCGACCATTTCATCAATGTTAAATTAGAGGTAGTGCGCAATAATATCGACGACAGGCACGTCCTGCTGATGGTGACCGGATTTACCGACCTGCAACATGCACAGGGATACTACCTGGCGTTCGTGAGGGAACCCGGACTGATGAAGAACGTCAAGTACGAATACTCGACTTTCCTGATCTCCGAAAGCAATTACGCCATTTTGGAACAGGATAAGAAGATTGAAGATTATATCGAATTTTTCAAAAAAGAATATCTAAAACAATAGTCGAACCATATCAATAGAAAAACAGGAGCCGACCCACGGACAAAAACCCCGTATGGGGGGGCAGATCGGTAGAACATATTTCCCGATGAAAGCATGGATGAACGGTCGAACCATTTCATGCGTATTTTGTCCGTCAGACATTCCTTCCGGGGACATTAACGTTGTGACGGTCATATATTGTGTACACTCTTTGACTATTGACGTGTCAATGGTCATATCTCGTGAACGTTTTTTGACCATCAACGTTGTGAGGGTAAGAAATCGTGCACATTCTTTGACCATCAACGTGTCATTGGTCATATATTGTGTACATTCTTCGACCATCAACGTTGTGAGGGTAAAAAATTGCGTACATTCTTTGACTATCAACATGTCATTGGTCATATATTGTGTACATTCTTCGACCCTCAACGTTGTGAGGATAAAAAATTGCGTACATTTTACCACCGCTGTCAGGTTCAAGACCACTGACAGGGTGTACTGCGTAGCCTGACGGTACATTTGTTTTCGCCGTTCATCCCATCTGCCATAAGCCTCTGTCCACTTCATCGAAGTTTCTGATTCTTTGGTAATCCCAACAGTTGTAATCATCGTTATTGGAGTCGACAATGATGATCTGTCCCGCATGTGCATTTTCGGCAGCATGAATACCTGCTACGGCATCTTCAAAAACGATTACTTCAGAAGGTTCCCGGCCAATCGCCGACATCGCTTTCAGGTAAATATCGGGAGTAGGTTTGCCGGTGATTTTTCCGTCATTGTATGCTACCCTGTCATATTCGAACCACTGTTCCAGACCGAGATGCTCGAAATAGAAATCGACATTTTCCTTGTCCGACGCAGTAGCAATGGTATAAGCAATGCCTTGTGCCGTAAGGAAATCGAAAAAATCTGTTGCCCCCGGAGCTAGTTCCAAACCCGATTGGAGGCATAATTGCTGGTATATCCGCTCTTTTTCCAAGCCCATTCCCGGAATTAGCTCTTTTGGCAATGTATCATGAAATATTTCCACAAATATGTCGCGGTTATTTTTACCGTGGATGCGTTGAAACATCTCTTCGTCGGAAATATGTATATTGTACTTATCAAGAAAGAGTCGCCAGGCTTCGTTGTGCAGCTTGGTATCCCAGAAGAGCGTCCCGTTAAAATCGAATATGACTCCCCGGCATATGACATTTTTGACTTTAATTTTCGATCTAATCATGTACAAAAATGATGCAAAACTATGTTGATGTGGAGAAGAATGTACAAAAACAAAAAAGAGCGGTTCTCCCGAACGGCCCTTTCAAATTACTAACATTTACAACTACTAACTTATGAGAAAAACTACTGCTACTATGAAACTAAAAATATAACATTCAAATATCGTGCCAAAAAATGCTATTCGAAATTATGGTTCATTCTTTTTTGAGACGTTATATTTTTTTCTTTGTATTATAGTCCACATTGTCAGCGTTCAAGACCACTGTGACAGTAGCAAAAAAATATGGACAAGTACGACGATGTAGACGAGGTGCGAGTTTGCGCATGGAGACATCTATTTGTGTCTGGCAATGCGGGTTCGGATTTCGAGCTTCGCAGCCTGACGACAGGTTACTTTAGTAAAACCAAAAACTTCGAATCTCATGACATGATGAAATCCGAAGCTTACTCCTTGCAGGAGAATATTTATTTCTTCTTGTAATGATCTTTATACCGGTTCATGAACTTATCCACACGTCCGGCGGTATCTACCAGCTTCATCTTACCTGTATAGAACGGGTGCGATGTGTTGGAAATTTCCAACTTGATCAATGGATATTCTGTACCGTCTATTTCGATTGTTTCGCGCGAATTAGCGGTAGACCGTGTAATAAAGGTATAGTCATTCGACATATCTTTAAACGCAACCAAACGGTAATTCTTCGGATGAATGTCCTTCTTCATTGCTTATTATCTGCTTATTATAAATTATTACGTTCGAATTTCAGGGCAGCAAAGATATGTATTATCAAAATAGGTACCAAATGTTTTTCCACAAAAATAAAAGCATAAAAAATCTCAATGCAAATTAAACCTATTGCCCGAAATATGATCC
>JAISDP010000299.1 GCA_031264715.1 Bacteroidales bacterium | reverse complement strand
AATTCTTCGCTCAGCCCCTTGGATAAACCCACATTGATACGTTGTTTCAACAGATCGTTCCAGCGGTTCGTTTGCAGGATGGTAACATTATTCACCTTCTTGAACAACCCTATTTTTTCGGCGATCACCATGCGCTGTTCCATGATTTGGAGCACTTCGTCGTCGAGTTTATCAATCTGCATGCGCAGTTCCTCAAGGGTAACGGCGTTCTTGTTGTCCACATCCTGTTTGCGCAATACCAGGTTCTTGATGATGTAATCCAAGTGTTGGGGAGTTACCTGTTGCGCAGCATCGCTCCACGCATTATCCGGATCACAATGTGTTTCCACGATCAACCCATCAAAATCGAGGTCCATTGCCGTTTGGCACAGGTCCATGATCAGGTCTCGTTTACCGCCAATGTGACTTGGATCGTTGATGATCGGCAATCCGGGTATACGCCTGCGTAACTCGATGGGAATCTGCCAGTGCGGGTCGTTACGGTAATTGCTTTTGCCATAGCTCGAAAACCCCCGGTGTATGGTGCCGAGATGTGTAATACCCACGGCATTGATCCGTTCCAGAGCGCCAATCCATAATTCCACGTCGGGGTTGACGGGGTTTTTGACCAACACGGTCACATCCACACCCCGCAAACTGTCGGCAATTTCCTGCACGGCAAACGGGTTGGCCGAAGTCCGGGCCCCGATCCACAACACGTCTACCCCGTTTTTCAACGCTTCGTATACATGTTTCACGTTAGCCACTTCGGTTGCTATCTTCATTCCGGTTTCCTCCTTTACTTTGCGCAGCCAATATAGCCCTTCGGAACCGACACCTTCGAAAGCATTTGGGCGGGTACGCGGTTTCCATATCCCCGCACGGAACACTTTTATCCCCATGGCAGCCAGTTGTCGAGCCACGGCCATCACTTGCTCCTCGGTTTCGGCGCTGCAAGGGCCTGCCATCATCAGCGGCTTGCTGCAATCGATACCGGGTATTAGTGTCCCGGCAATATTCAAATTGATTTCCGGCTTGTTAAGTTTATGATGTTCGAGCGTTTGTACAATTGTATCCATTTTGATTTTTGATTTTTGATTAACTTCGTTCTTGCCTTTATCTCTACCTTATTCCATAATCACTTCGCCTTTCCTGTACATCCCCATCTGGCAAAGGCCGCTGATAAAGGGCGCCGCCGAGATGAGCGACTGACGGTATTTTTCCGCATCCGAAAATTCGAGGTCGACATAAAACAGGTATTCCCATTCCTTCCCAATGATTGGTAACGACTGTATTTTACTGAGGTTGATGTTGAAATAGGAAAATATGGAAAGCACCTTGGCAAGACTGCCGATTTCGTGCGATAAAGCAAATGAGATCGATGCCTTGTCGGGCGCTCCGGGATTGGAAGGGAGACGTTCCGGATCAGTCATGATCAGGAACCGGGTATAATTTTTCTTGTTGGTTTCGATGCTTGCCGAAAGTATTTCCAGGTCGTACTTCTCGGCGGCGAACCGGCTCCCGATAGCGCCGACGCCTTTCAATCCGTTGACGCTGATATCGCGCATGCACGAGGCTGTGTCGCGCCCGTCGATGAGCCTGATATGCGGATATTTGTCGAAGAATGGTTTGGATTGCAGGATAGCCATCGGGTGGGAATACACTTCGTGCAGATCGTTGATGGTTTGTCCCGGTAAGGCTGCCAGGTTTTGGCATATCCGCAGGTAAATTTCGCCGGTGATCTGCAAGCCCGAGTCATGAATCAGCTGGTAGTTGGGCAGAATACTTCCCGCTACGGAATTTTCGATGGCTGATATAGCGTGCAGGGCAGCTCCCTGCTTCATCAGGCGGAACATGTCGTCGAACGATTCGCTGGTGACGATTTCTACGTCCACATCCTTGAAATAATGGTGTGCCGCTATCTCGTGAAAGGTACCATAGCCCCCCATAATCACTACTTTCATATATTTTCCGTCCATGTCATGGTTATTAACAAAAAATCCCGAAAGTACACTTTCGGGATTCACGTATATCTTATATTATCGACACAACACATCAGTCCCGAACCGCTTTCAGGCTAAAAAAGTAAAAGTAAAAACCCCAACCCTGCAGGGCTGATGCCAATACTCCGGATATGTTATGCTTTAAAATCATTTTTAACTTTTAGAATTGCAAAAATACATTGTTTTTTGGAAATGCAAAAAAAAATTACTGATTTACCTGAATACAACATCCGTAATTACTTCTTCTCCCACTTTTTCGTTCAGGCATCGCACAAGCGTGGACCGCATCATGGATAACTCGTTGCGAACCACCGACGATGAAAGGCTTACAAACAATACCTTATTTTTAATGTACAGTTTGTCGGTCGGCTTGGCCAAAGATCCCAACACTTCGGGCCAGGCCGCTATGATTCGCGACTCCTTGAGCCTGCCGATAATTTTGTATTCGCCCAATACTTCATCCAAAATTTGAGCAATACTCACAGTGTTGGTTCTTTTCATTCTTCGCGCTTGAAAAAACTGAAATGCACATTACCATAATGCCGGTGATTGAGCAAATGCTCATGACCGGTAAAATCGACGCGTTTGGAATGTTCCAGGATAAGGATACCGTCAGGTTTTAATATGTCATATTCCAGTACCGCGCCCGGTATTTCCTCGATATGTGGCAAGTCGTACGGCGGGTCGGCAAAAACAAGATCATACTGTACCTTGCAAATTGAAAGGAAATGAACGGCATCATCACGAATAACGCGTACCTGCCGGAAACCGAGTTTCCCGGCTGTGGTACGGATAAATGCAGCATGGCGCGGTTCTATTTCTACGGCATGAATTTCCCGGCATCCGCGCGAAGCGAATTCATAACTGATGCTGCCGGTACCCGAAAACAGGTCCAGCACATCAAACGATGATATATCATAACGGCTGGAAAGGATATTAAACAAACCTTCCTTTGCAAAATCTGTGGTTGGCCGGAGTGTTAGCTTATGGTTCGGGACGATTTGCTTCCCCTTGTATGCACCGCCTATGATTCGCACCCGTACAAATTAAAGAGATTGATGAAGTCCTTGCGGAACGGTTCTATTATGTAATGGCTGTAAGTAACGGCTTTGGACGGTTCACATTCAATAATGCGATCGACATGATTCTTGAGTATTGCCACCTCAGGCGGCATGTGTCGGAAGTTTCCCGCATACATCAGCTTCGTCGATAACAAGTCTATATCGAACAAATTAGAAACTCCCGCAAGATAATATACAGAATCCTCGGGGGCGTTAATCGGAAAAGTGTTGTAAAACAACAATTTCCTGTTTTCCACCACTGCGATATCCAGGTAGTGCGAATAGAAATATACTGCCATACCACGCACCGACGGCGACATTCCGGCAACGACCGACTCGATAAACGGCATTGCCTGGTGAAAGAAGTTTATATTGTGCTGGTACAACCGGAACAAAGCCGCTAATGCTTCGGGACAGGAAAAAATATTGTATAAGCCGACCGACCTGATATAATTTTGCATGGTCTGTTCGCCGGCCATTGCTCCATGGTTGAATTCCAGGCAAGCATCCGCCTCGCCCTGATCGAATAAATGGTCGGGTACAAGCGTACAGCGTGGCGAAATCCACAAATAACTGCTGGTTTTATATCTCAAACCGAGCAGGTCGTCGCACTCAAAAATAACGCTGCACTCGCTTAACAAGGCGCTGGGATCGGCGGATATGGGATAGTTGCGCAGGACAATACATTTATTAATAACCGTATTGAAAACACAAAACGACAACCCATCCGGCCCATTCTGTACGGATAGATGATAACTTTCCGCCTGCGAGATGTCAAACGTCTCGTCAATCAGATTGACATCCGCTTTCGCTATTTTATTCCCAATTTCCGGCATTATTGGTGGTTTCTTCCAAGGAACCGACTTTTAACCCGGCGTATCCTGTCCTTTGTTTTTCAGCATTATTAAAATTAACCAGGAGTTGAGGATCCAGTCCTTCCAGCAACAAATCGCTGGAAATCTTTGCTTCAAACACGTTGACATTCACCTTCCCGGCTTCAAGGTTAGCCGTACCCAGCTCAAATTCTACTCCTTGCGTAAAGGGGACATAACGAATCGAATCAACCGGATAACCTTTCTTGAACAGCGAGTCCAACACGCTTATCCTGATCGTATCCCTGATAATTTTACCACCCGATACGGCAGCCGAATCATCTTCGTCACCAATCTGCATCACCACCTTGAATGTTCCGGTTTTCAAATAGTCGATCAGCGTATCGAAACTTCCGGTATATCTTTTGTATTCGGAACGGTACGCCACCTCGGCTGAACGAATGTCTTTCAAACGCTGGATCGTAGCCGCATAACGCTGCTTTTGCTCTGCATTGAATCGCAAAGGTTGTTGGATGCTTTCATAAACAAAATACGCAACTGCAAAAATAGCAACGATTAAGATTACCTGAATAACTGTTTTCATTCTTTTAAATTTTTCAATGGTTTTTAGGTTTGTTCGCTTTCAGCGACAAAAATATGAATTTTTTTCCAAAAGAAATCTTACCTTAGTATTTTATTTATTTTTTGTATGCTAAAAAATCACCTCAAAGATATATTATACCATCACTTACAGTTCGATCCGACCGAAGGGCAAAAAAAATTAATGGATTCGTTGACCGAGATAATGACTTCAACTGTTAACCGCCAATTAATGCTCGTAAAAGGCTATGCCGGCACAGGGAAGACTTCGGTTATTTCGGCATTTGTACGGACTTTGAACGATTTCAAGATGCGTCCGGTACTCATGGCGCCTACCGGCAGGGCAGCCAAGGTTTTGAGCGCCTATTCGGGTGAGAAGGCATTTACGATTCATAAGAAGATTTATCGCCAGAAATCATCCGCCGATGGTTTTGGCGATTTTGCCCTGAATTTCAATACATATAGCAATACATTTTTTATTGTCGACGAGGCGTCGATGATTTCGCGCTACAGCGCCGACCGGAGTTTCTTCGGAACAGGCAATTTATTGGACGATTTGTTGAAGTTTGTATACAACGACCGTAATTGCCGGTTGATACTCATCGGCGATACGGCGCAGTTGCCACCTGTAGGACAGGAGGAAAGTCCGGCCCTGGATCGCCGCCGGTTGGAGGCATATGGGTTGGAGGTATTCGAATGTGAATTAACGGAAGTTGTCCGTCAATCGCAGGAATCCGGCATACTGCACAATGCGACCATTGTCCGCGAATTGATAACGGAGCAGCAACAGGGATATCCGCCGTTAGAACTGGGGCCATTTCCCGATGTGAAAAGAATTTCCGGCGAAGACCTTATCGAAACCATTGCGGACGTTTACGATAAATACGGGATTGACGAAACTGCCATCATTTGTCGGTCGAACAAACAGGCCAACCGCTATAACCAAGGCATACGCAACCGGATACTCTACCGTGAGGAGGAACTTACGCCGGGCGATTTCCTGATGGTTGTGCGCAACAATTACCATTGGATTAAGGACACGGAAAATATCAGCTTTATCGCAAACGGCGATATTGTAAGGGTGATCCGCATCCGAAAATATACCGAACGCTACGGATTTCGCTTCGCTGAAGTAGACATTTGCCTGCCCGACTACAATGATTACGAATTCACCGCCATCATCATGCTTGATGCACTGTGCAGCGAGGCGGCATCAATCACCGGCGAGCAAAGTCAGCGGTTGTACAATTCGGTGGCTGCGGATTATGCGCACATCACACCTAAAGCGCAACAATACAAAAAAATAAAGGAAGACCCGTATTTCAATGCCTTACAGGTAAAATTCGCCTACGCAATTACTTGTCACAAAGCCCAGGGCGGCCAATGGCAATGTGTATTTCTCGACCAGGGCTGGCTAACCGACGAAATGCTGAACATAGAATACCTGCGTTGGTTGTATACGGCTATCACGCGAGCTACGGAAAAATTGTATTTAGTAAACTTTTCGAAAAAGTTTTTTGAAAATTGAATTAATTGCTACTGTTACGTATCTTTTTTGATTTATAAAATCATAATTTTGTCATTCTTAAAAACCTAAACGCCTCATGAAAACAAACCTTTTAACCGTCGTCTTTCTTGCTGTTGCCGCGATTGCCGGATGTCAAACCAGAGCGTCCAAAACGGCGCCTTCCGTTTCCGGGAAGGAAAAAACCGCTTTCCAGACCGCCGGCCCGTGGAAGCCGGTGACCGATGTACGCGCCGATGTTGCCATCGTATACGGCGCCAACGACCGCCGCAACATGACTTTCGAAGAACGGGTGCAATCCTGGCGCGACCGGGGATACGCCGCGCACTTCATGACCGGTATCGCCTGGGGCGACTATCAGGATTACTTTACCGGCAAATGGGACGGAAAGCCGCATCTGGACGAAGGACAGGTGACCGTGAAAGGCGATACGATATGGCACGGCCGGATGGTGCCCTATATCGTGCCCACCATGAACTTCATCGAATACATGAAGGAAAAGCATATCAAACGGGTGATCGATGCCGGTATCGACGCCATCCACCTGGAAGAACCCGAATTTTGGATGCGCGGCGGCTACAGCGAGGCCTTCAAACGCGAGTGGCAGGAATATTACGGTTTTCCGTGGCGTCCGCAACACGAATCGCCCGAAAATACCTACCTGTCCAACAAGCTCAAATACCACCTGTACTACCGCGCCCTGGACGAGGTTTTTACCTTTGCCAGGGAATACGGCAAAAGCAAAGGAATGGACGTGCGGTGTTACGTACCCACGCACTCGCTGGTGAACTACTCGTCGTGGCAGATCGTAAGCCCCGAAGCCAGCCTGGCATCGCTGCCCTGCGTGGACGGCTACATCGCGCAGGTGTGGACAGGAACCTCGCGCGAACCGACCTTCTTCAACGGTATCCGGAAGGAGCGGGTGTTCGAAACCGCCTTCCTCGAATATGGCTCCATGGAATCCATGACGCGCCCCACCGGCCGCAAAATGTTCTTCCTCACCGATCCCATCGAGGACTGGCCGCGCGATTGGGCCGACTATAAGAAGAATTATCAGGCCACTTTCACGGCGCAGCTACTCTACCCGATGATTGCCGATTACGAGGTGATGCCCTGGCCCGACCGTATCTACGAAGGCCTGTACAAAACCTGCGCCGCCTGCGATACCAAAGAAAAAATACCCCGTTTCTACGCTACCCAGATGCAGGTGATGATCAACACATTGAACGATATGCCCCTGTCGGACCATCGGGTAACGGGTACCCACGGCATCGGCGTCCTGATGTCCAACTCGCTGATGTTCCAGCGCTTTCCGACACACGGTAAGAAACCGGAGGAGGCGGACAAAGGCAATATGGAGGAAGGCTACGAAGACCCGCAGTTCTCTAACTTCTACGGGCAGACGCTTCCGCTGTTGAAAAGGGGTATTCCCGTAAGCAGCGTACATATCGAAAATACCGGTTTCCCGGATACATGGAAAGACCTGAAAGTGCTGGTGATGTCGTATTCGAACATGAAACCCATGGAGCCGGAGTTTCATCAAAACATCGCCCAATGGGTGAAAAACGGCGGAACGCTGGTATATTGCGGAAAGGACGCCGATCCGTACCAAACCGTGATGGAATGGTGGAATACCGGCGGCAACACGTACAAGACCCCTTCGATGCACCTGTTCGAGTTGATGGGATTACCTTCCGTTACCCCGGAAACAGGCGAATATGCCTGCGGAAAAGGCAAGGTGTACGTGATCCGCGAAGATCCCAAGAATTTCGTATTGAACCCGGACAACGACCAGGCCTATTTCGCAACCGTGCGGAAAGCCTTTGAAACAGCGCCCGGCACAGGGAAACTCAAGACCGGAAACAGTCTTTACCTGGAACGCGGCCCGTACATCATCGCTTCGGTGATGGACGAAAGCGTATCAAACGATCCGTTGACGCTGAAAGGCGTGTATATCGATCTGTTCGACCCCGCGTTGCCGGTGCTGCACGAGAAAAGAGTGAATCCGGGCGAACAGGCTTTCCTGTACAATGCAGGGCAGGTGAAGGATAAAGACAAGCCGGCGGTACTGTGCGGCGCCTCGCGGGTGTATGACGAAGTTGCCAAAAAAGGGTTCTACTCCTTCATTGCCAAAAGTCCTGCCCGGACGGACAACGTTAGCCGCGTGTATCTGCCCAAACAGCCCAAAGACGTGAAGGTGAAAAATGCAGCCGGCGAAGCGGTCGTCACTGCCGAACATTCGTGGGACGAGGCTTCGCATACCTGCCTGATCAAATTCGAAAACGATCCGGACGGCATCCGGACGGAAATCAACTGGTAATTGAATACGAACCGTTACCTGCCGCCTGTCAACGGTCGGTGAAGGTGTATTTTCCATCCACGATCACCTCTTTCACGGCTTCCAGGTATCCGAAACCGTGGAGCATGTCGGGCAGGAGATAACTGCCTTCTACCCACTCGTTCCAGGCGTTGATGGTGATGAGTTTCGGCTGGCCGGGATGACTGTCGGCGTATTCTTTGGCTTTCTGCAGCAGCATCGCGAAGCTTGCAGGCGTATGATGGTCGCAGGTGACATCCTTTTTGCCCTTTGCGGGAAAGCGAGGAGTATCATCCCATCCCACCGAAACGCACGGGAAAAGCGGCACCTTAAGTACGGCATCCCATTGCTCCCGTATTTTACAGGCATTGCTCCCGTGAACAAGATAGTCGGTATGGAAACCGCCCATATTGTACATCGCCACACTGTTGAATCCTACGCTGTTGACCCTTTCCAGAAGCGCCTTTTCCGATTCCGGACTCAGGAAATATCCCCCGCCGAAGTTGTGCTGAAGGTGCAGATCGGGAAATCCGGCCTTCTTTACTTCATCGCGGAAATAGTTAATGGCTTTCCGGGTTTCTTCGAGGCTTCCGCCGAAACTTTCCGTCAGTTTGCCGATGTCGAAGATGGAAAATACCGGACACCCGTCGATTTTCAGGTAATTCGGTTTCGTGAAATACTGGCGGATGACTCTCTCCACGATTATCTTAAAGTTTTTCCAGTCGACGCGCGCGTCCCACAACAGGGTTTCGTCGTCGCCGTAACGGTGGTAGTTCCAGTAATTGCGCTTGACGTCATGATTCGCCCACATGAGGTAGAAATTCATCTTCCCGTTGTTCGGAGCGCCCAGGAAACCGTCATTCAGCGCAGATTCCAGGTACGGACCCTCGTC
>JAISDP010000276.1 GCA_031264715.1 Bacteroidales bacterium | reverse complement strand
GATATTGTCTGTTTTTCAACGAATTTCCGATACGAATTGATATTTTCCGGATCCGGCTTCAAAGATAGCATAATCTTTTTCATGACGGATCAATTTCAGGCCTTTGGCATCTTTCGCCGGCTTACCGCTTTCGGTGACAGCCGACGCGCCATTGGACGGAACCCATATTTCGGCAACGGTATTGACCGGGACAGCAACATCGAACAGGAACCGCCCGTCATCGATTTTCCATGACGAGCCGATTGTTCCCTGTATGGATTCGAAGCTGCCCCGCGCCCAAGTGAGGTCGCCGGCGGGCTGCGGTTTGATGACGACACGCTTGAAGCCGGGAGCAGCGGGGTTGATGCCGAGCAACGCCTGGTAGAACCATTCGCCCACGCTGCCGAACATGGGATGATTCTGCGAGTATACATTATCCGAGTATTTCCAGGTTTCCCAAACGGTGGTGGCGCCCGATTGCAGCATATGTCCCCATCCGGGGAAGGTCTTTTTGTCGACCATTTCGTAAGCAATGTCGTTGCGGTCGTTTTTTGTGAGCGTTTCCAGTATCAAAGGGACGCCGAATATCCCGGCGGCGATATGGCCTTCGCGCAGCGCGATTTCCCGGAGCAGAACGTTGAAAGCCACATTCCTGTCGGCATCGGGCAGCAAATTGTAATACAGGCCAAATGCCTGGGCAGCCTGGGTATGGTTTCCTACTTCGCCGGATTTTACGAACTTCGCCATAAATGCCGCTTTGATGTCTGCTGCCAACCGGCTGTACGTTTGGGCATCGGCGGCGCGTCCGGTAAGCGTTGCAAATTCGGCCAGCAGGATCACGTGATGGTAATAATGTGCGGTGGCGAACAGCGCCGGGATACGCTCTTCAAGACTTTCGTGGTCGTTGATGCATCGATCGATTATATGGCCCTGGGCATTGGCGCGCAGAAACTCCACCTGTTTGCGCAAAGCAGAATAGTATGTTTCGATGGTGCGCGTGTCGCCATAATATTCGTACAACTGCTTTTGCAGGAAGGCAAATGCCAACTGCCAGCCAATGGGGCCCGAACCGTCGCCAAGACCCTGGTCTGCAATGCCGTTGTAGGGCGCTGTTTCGGTCATCCCGCCAAGGGGACGCTGATCGCCGGCAAAGTCGCGGATCACCTTCCGGTAGAAGTTCTCCATGTCGTAAAACCAGCCGAAAGTACGCGCCACGCCTACGATGTCGCCGCCATAACCGAACTTCTCGCGGGCGGGACAGTCGGATTGCACGCTGAACACGTTGCTCAGGAAAGTATGATCGATGGCTGCGTTCAACTGGTTGAACATCGGGTTGGAACATTCGAACTGTCCGGTACGAAGCAGGTCGGCATTCATGCGCAGTCCTTCAATATGGTCAACGGAGGGGCGTCCCGGCCAACCGGTAACCTCCACGTAACGGAAGCCGTGGAAAGTAAAGCGCGGCGACCATGTTTCTTCGCCTTCGCCCCGCAAGGTATAGCTATCTTCCTGCCAGGCGGTTTGCGGCTGACCGGACGCTTCGCGGTCGGCATCCCAGACGCGTTTCTGTTGCCCGGCCACGGACGTCATCACATTCAGGCTACCGTCCGAATATACGTCCTCGCCGTAGCGGATGGTGATTTTGGCGCCTCTCGGACCCTGTACCCTGATACGCACCACGCCGGCAAAGTTTTGCCCCATGTCGAATACAAACACTCCGGGCCGGCTTTCGGTCATGCGCACGGGTCGAAATGTTTTGGTGATGCGAATGGGCGGCTGCATCTGTGCCGTAAGCTCCCCGGAAGGAGCGACGGCTAACGAAGCCTGTTTCCAATGGTTGTCCTTGAACTCGGGCAGGTTCCATCCCGGCGTTTCCATCCGGGCGTCGTAGCGCTCGCCTAAGTATACGTTGTTGCGCATGATAGCGCTGGGAGCGGTTTTCCAAGTATTGTCGGTGGTGATGGTTTCCATTGATCCGCCGGTATAGGTTACCCGTAACTGTGCTTTGAGGCATGGACGGCCAATGTAAAGATATTCGCGCAAAGGCTTGAATATCCTCATCGGGAGCGGGTTATAGAATCCGTTGCCGAGGATGGCCCCGATGGCATTGTCGCCCCGGCGGATCATCCCGGTAATGTCATAGACACTGTACAGCGCCTGTTTCCCGAAGTTCGTCCAACCCGGGTCAAGTACGCTGTTCCCCACGCGGTCGCCGTTGATGTACGCTTCGTAATAGCCCAGCCCCGTGATGTAAAGACGCGCCGAAACTACCTGCTTTTTCACGGTAAAGGTTTTACGAAACATCGGCGCGGGTTCGTCCCTGTAAAAGTCAGCTTCGTTAATGGGCGATTGGCTTCCGTCGCCAATCCATTGCGCTTTCCAGTCGGCAGGCGTCAGCATGGCTGTTTCCCACCGGGACGCAACGCTCCATACCGAAGGTTTACCGTCGCGGTCGTACACGCGTACCTTCCAGTAATAGCGGGTAAACGGTTGCAGTTTTTGACCGGCATAGGCTATGTTGTTGCTTTGCGCGGAAGTTTTCTTTCCGCTTTTCCAAACCAGGTTTTTGCCTTGTTCCAAACCGTCTTCGGACGTAGCGACCATGATTTCGTAAGCAGTCTGCAATTGCCCGCGTTCGTTCGATTGTAACTTCCAACCCAACACAGGCGCAGTAATGTCGATACCCAGCGGGTTTTCCAAATATTCGCAAGTAAGGCCGACAGGATGTACCTGGGCAGAAACAGGCAGATAAAACAAAAATAATATATGGATGATTAATATGGTATGGGTCAATTTGAACATGATTTAAGATCTAGCGAGTTTGTCACTGTAAAAGAAGCCAAAATATCAATCAAAAAGCATTTCCATCATGTGAAAAGTTACGCAACCGATTGCGTTGATATATCTACACCCAAATCAAAAATGAAAAAAGAGCGGTTCTCCCGAACGGCTCTTTCCTTATTTACAACTATTAACTTATGAGAAAAAACTACTGCTACTATGAAACTATTTTATGTTTTATTAATCTTCTGCTAGGTGTAGTACAATTACCGTGCCAAACTATTATTTTAAAAGAAAATTTATGTATTTTCGAAGTGGAATATGTGTATAACTGCTGTTATTTAGACCATTCATGCGTTTATGAAGCCACTTGATTTTTAACGAACCATTGTCAATTAAAATTGTATAATGCTGTTTCAAGCCAATTCATGTGGTTGATGAAGAACTGGCGGTCGCATTCCACTTCTTTTTCGAAAGACCCTAAAGGAATACCACCGACACTTATCCTGGTGTTCAATATATCCCACCGTTTGAAATTTAAACTTTGCGATTCCATGATTTCTTTTTGCACATCACTTATATGTTGAAGTATATCCTGGGTAACGCGGCTATGGCATGTTTCCCACATTTGCTGCAATTTGGCTGTAAAACCGGCATCCTGGAGCAACCTGTTATAATAAAATTCCGAATGCCAAACATAATAATCTGCCGGTCTCGGCCTGCTTCCCTCGTACCAGCCTATCCCCAACGACCATTCGAAATCCCAAACCGGCCCCATCGAAAGCTTTGACGCACTCGTCATATCTTCTTTAATAAAGTATGGATTCGTATCCATATTGGCGATCATTTGCTGGAACAGAAACCACCTGGCAAAGCTTTCGGTATGAATGTATTTCGCATAGCCGTTTTCAGGGTCATTAAACGATGCGGAAGAAAGTACCGCTTCAAATTCATTCATATAATACTTGATGTAATTGATCTGATCCTCTGTTAAATCGTCCGTATCAGGATTTTTAAAAGAATATCCATACCCCCTGTTTGTGGTAAACCATATCGGTTCCTGGAGGTAATAACCGTCTCTTTCGATGATAAATCCGGTTTTTGGAATGTTGACCCGGTTTTTATCCTGTTTTATGGCTTCAACAAGTTGATAGTTGCCCATGTATTCGCCATTAAGCACCAATTCTACAAACCTGGCTTTGGGAGTCCATGGAAAACCGAGAAGTTCGCTCAACTTGAAAGCAATATCCGTTCGCATCAATGTTTTATCGCAGTAATTGGCCAGCAAAGCCCAATCCTTGTCCTCGCCCATACCCAGGAGACTCGTTTTGCTATCCAACTTGACCTTATAAGGCTTTTTCGGATAACTCCATGTTGCATTACCCCTGCCGCGTATCCGCAGAGCGTTTTCGCTCATAATATTACCCTTGTCCCTGATGGTCATCCTTGCATTCACATAGGTATCTTTTGAATCAATGGTTTGTCTGCCTTCTGTTTCAACGTACACAACAGGCAACCCGGTGTCGACGAGCTTATTTTCTGTAACAATATCGATTGTTGCCGTGTCATTCCTTGCAGTGATGGTGGCTACGCTTGTTCCGGCCTTGAATTTATCGCCATTCCATTGAAGTTGGTATGTCGTATTTATTTTTTTATATCCGTCGGTAAATACTTCTTTAACCGTCAAATCATCAAAATTTGGTGTTTCTCCGAGTAAATACGTTATTTTAGGCAAACTGGCTTCAATTTTATTGAATGCTCTTGGCGTCGCAGGCTCCTCCTTCGGATCTTCGCGGCACGAAGCTACACAGCATACAGCCAGGATTATTTTAACTGAATTTTTTAAATTTTTGTGAGTCATGGTTTTATTTTGATGAAGATTACACCTTTTTTAGCTGTATCACCATAGTTTACAATATCTATTCTACAAGAATCTCGACATTAGCGATCATATAAATTACTTCTTCTTTGCTTCGGCCTCGCGATCGAGCAAATAATAGATATTATCGGCAATTGCGGAAGGCGAGATAAACATACCCCCGTAATTACCGGTCACCGAGTTATGCGTATCAGGGAAACAATAATCGAATGCACCTTGTGTGTAACGCTCGTACGTATCAGGGATATTGTGCGGCCGCCAATTGTTGTCGGTATGTACGTTCATCCACCGGATGGCAGCATTGGTGATGCCACGATGGAATTTCAGCCAGTCGATTTCGGGGTCCACTTCTTCCCAACGGATACCTTCGCTCACGGACTGGACAAATACAGCCAATACCTCCCATTGCACATGGTCGCGTACCCAGTTGGCGAAATACCAGTCGCTGGAACTGAGTACCGGCTTGGTGTTGTAGAGCATCGGCAGCTTGGCGGGTTCCCACAGATGGGTGAAGGGCAGGATGGTACGCATCCAGTAAACGGCTTTGGCTTTGTATTTGGGATCGCCAAACTGTTGAAAAGCTTTGTAGTTGGCTATAGCAGCGTGCCCAGCTGCAAACAGGTTGGCTGCATGGAGCGGTGTTTCCCAAAAATCGCCACCTTCGGGGCGTTGCATCGGCATGCAAAAGTCAATCGCTTTGCGCCCAGCATCTAAGAAACGTTGTTCGCCAGTTTGCTTTCCGATATTCAGCAACGACATGGCCGGCAGGATGGTAATATCCAGCGCTGTGGCTCCGTCGAGGCCCATCGGCTCCACAAATGATGTGGCCACCTTGAAATCGTCCTTGCGGTAGTGGCGTCCGTCGGGTTCGAAAGCAAATGAACCGTCGGCGCGTTGTATGGCAAGAATCCCGTCGCCCTGTTTTACCAAACGGTTACGGGTTTCTTCGGATGTTTCCTTCTTACTCGTATCTTTGGGCTTCACTGATTCAATTTTCGCCTGTAATTCCTTTACAACCTGCGATTTTTTATTTTCATTCATATACCGAGCCAGGAACCCGGGAACATGCGGGCCGGCTTCCTCGATGGAACGTTGTACAACGCCGAAGCCACGTCCCTCGTGCCAGAGGTTGGTGTTGTATGCTTGTGCCATCAGGTCGAGCGCCTTGCGATATTCCCACTTCGGCGCGGAAGGCTCGGGCAGCCCGTGGCGTTTCGTCCAGTCGGCCACCACATCTACGCTGTTACCTTTGCTAAGCCACAGTTCGGCTTCGAATTCTATCTTCTGCCCGATCCGGAGCTCAAACGGCGCCTTCGAATTGACCTCATTTTCGTGGCTTTCGACGGTACCATCGGGAATCATCAGGCCCATCAACTGGTTGTTCATCCGGTCGACAAAATTGGGCGAAGCAAACACCGGCTGGGCGTATTGCGAACGGTAGTTGAACCAGCGTGACACTACCTTGCCGGGATCCCATGCCAACCCGATACCGTCGCCCTTATGACTGACGGCCATCAACGGGATGGAGACCTTGTTGGGATGAGGAACCACACGCAATGCCCACGGGTCTTTAAAAAAATCCGACCCGCTTGTCCATTCTTCGTTGATCGCCCAATCGACACCGGGCAGGATGGCGTCGTCTTTTTCCGTCCCGAACGAAGACTCACCGACTTTCAGCCAGGGGCCGCGCAAGTAGCGGACAGTGTAATTGCCGGTAGCCGTGAGGTCGTATTTGAGGTGTGCCACCGGTGAACCGGATTCGAGCGTGATGGTCACTACGCCTGTAATGGCCGGTTCAGCGTAAGGATAATACATCCAGTTGTCGAACGACGTGCCTTTGAGCATATCCCTCACTACTACCGACTTTACATCGAACACAAGGCTTTCGCCGGATGCGTCCTGTACGCGCTTTACTTCTGCGGCTTCGAACCGCATGGGGATATCCTGGTCGAGGATCATTATTTCGCCCAAATGATCCAAAACGGCCATCAGCTTGCCGCCGGGCGTTTCTATCTCGCCCCATCCCCAACCTTTGATACGTTTGAAGAAGTTGAACGTGATGTGTTTGTTACGGAGCGTCGCCGATTCGTTGACGTAGCTGCTCTGTTTGAACTTTGGCGTTAACTGGCCGTACGCCGGCTGTACAGCGATCATCAGCCCGACACAGACCGCAAGGGTTGTTAAAAATATTTTCATGGTGATTGGAAATAAAATCGCAAGGTACAGTCAACATGATGAATCGACTTTCTGTATTGTTCCAAAAAGTTATGTTTTCAGGTCAAAAGATAGTTGAAAGCGTCGTTTTTTACTTCATACTTCATCCTACTGTTTGCCTCGCAATTTTTTTGCGTCTGTGTGTGGATTAAATTTTTTTGCATATATTTGTGGTTTATAATTTTAATGATTAAGAATAATGAGTGATATGATTTGTAATAGAAGAATTAAAGCATTTGAATTCAGGTATTTTATCATCTTATGGATGATCGTGCCAATGGTTTCATTGTTGATCGGGTCCTGTAGCAGAACCGAAAATCAGGATGAAGGATTGAACAGTGAAAATGAAGAGGCGTCATATGTCCCAAACAGGATGAATGCACAGCAATTGCTTGCAATTGCTGTGGACAAGTCGTTTGAAAACAGCTCTAAACCGCAACTTCCAACAAAAGGACTTGTTTCAGGTATGAATCGTTATCAAACTGTTGCCGGGACAGATAATATTCTGCACATAAGCTATCCGTATGACTATATCAAAATATATGATGTAGTCAAATTTTCATGCGCCGGCGTAAAAAACCCTCTTGTACAGGAAATATGCGGGGATGGCGAACTCGAAGTTTTTATTGCGGGTTTTGCACTGTTTCTAAGTACGGAAGAAGAAAAAGCGGATGTAAAGTCATCAAATGTCGATGAAAGCATTTTGCGAAATATGATGACAGGCAGAGAACCTATGATAGTATTTAAAAGTGATTTGGGTATATACAGCTGTATAGCAAACAGCGGAGGAGTGATTGATGCAACGGATATTATTAATTCGGGTTACCACATCGACTTCAGCTCACACAAATATTTATCGGATAAAGCCCTTGAAAAGAATTTTTTATATCCTATTTTCGAGTTTATTGTGACGTCTGAGAATGGTAAGGTAAGTTTGGGAACTATGGGTACGGACGAAGATTATTCTACAACAGTTTACGACAGTAAAATTCCATTGTCTAATCAGCAGACAGTAAGTCCTCAGGAATTATTCAGTCTGGTTGAACTGAGCAGCAATATACCCGAAGTATCCTTGCAGTGCGAAGTAACCGAATTGAATGAAAATTATTTTACCGTAACCGCCGGCAAAGATTTTAATTTGGAGAGAGTCTATTATGACGAATATACCGAATTTATTATTGGAGGTAAAACTGCGACTGATGCCGATATTGCTGTTGGCAACATCATCAATGTAACCTTTGGCAAATTGTACGAAAATTATAATCCGAAATCGGTAATAGCCAACAAAATATCTTATCCGTAATAAGCATAGCATATCAGGGAGTAACCCATGTATTCTGCCTTTTGGCGGCGCTGACACCCTCTTTGATAGTTTCAGAAATGGAAAACGGGCAGGATTGTTCCTGCCCGTTTGATGCTTATATTGATAATTTATTTCTTTACAATCTTCACCCCTTTCGGCGCCCTCACATCTGTTTTTACCTTACCGCTTGCATCTTTCGTATGCTTGATGTGTACCACGCCATACGGTGTCGGGAAAGAACCTTCCACCCATTGAAGGTCGCCCAAATGGGGTTCGATGCTCAGCTTTTTGCACCCCGGCTCCAACACTTGGATGCCCAGGACGTGTGCAGTTAACCATGCCGTAGGGCCGGAAGCCCAGCCGTGACAGAGGCTGTGACGCAGGTTCTTGTAACAATAGGCGCCATAGTCGGCATGGATATCCTTTTTGCCGGACGGAACAAGTTCGTCGATACGTGCGGCGTTTTTGGTCCAGTCGAGGTCAAAATCTTCCCAGAAGGAGGTCGCGCCCATGTCGAGCATGCCGCCCCAGTATTGGCGGATATTGTCCATTGCGGCTTTGTATTCGCCGGCTTTGGCTTGCGCTTCGAGCATGTAGTAACCGTAGAAGGTTGAAAATCCTTTGGGACCGCCTGCTTGGATTACTTCGTCATTGGCTTTTCGGGCAGGGACTATATCAGCCAGGGCCATCAGAGCTGCTGCCTGTTTCAGTTGGTTATGATCCGGGACGCGTTTCTGCATTAATGAGGCTGTTTCCGAACATTTGGTTGCCAGCGCCTTGTCGCCAAGTACGCTGCAAAGTTCCGCACCGGCCCGGAAGGTAATTACCATCAGGGCCTGCAAGCCTGCATCGACACCCTTTTCGTTGGGGCTCGAAGGCCAATCCAGGAAACGGCCGCCACCATCGAGTTTTTCCTGTCCCGTTGCATCTACCTTGGTGAGCAACAGGTTGAGTAAATCGGAGAGATAAGCCTGCTGTTCTTTCAGGTAGGCAAGATTACCCTGATAGCGGTACCAGTCGTGGTGAATAATCACCCACCAGAGCGAGTAGGAACACATGCCGTTCATCCAGCCCGGGAGCGGGGTAATGTCCCGTGCCAGGTCGAGGCTTTTGGGGATCACCTCGTTGTAACCAAAGACAGTGTTCACAGTCATCACTTCGGGATGCAGGTCGCCTAACCATACCAGGCGGTCGCGTTTGATACCGTCCCAGATGTACTCCTGCATGTTGAGATGTACGGTGTAAGCGCCTGTCAGCCATATCCTGTTAAGGCGTTCGTCGTTGCTGCGGAACGAACCGAGGTAAGGGATGTCGCGGTAAGTGAATATGGCATTGATTTCTTTCAGGCTCAATGTAACGTTGGGCTCAACCAGGTCGATGCGGGCGAAACGGAAACCACTGTTGCCGATTTCAGCTACGCCTAACCACGGCAGTTCCATCGTAAAATCGCGCATGGCATGGTCGTTGGTGGCGCCTTGGGCTCCGCCGATTTCGCTCATGGCTTCGCTCACCGACTCGCCGAAGCGGACACGAATCTTCACTGGCGTCTGTTTACCTGCAGCTGTGGTCACCAACTGTATCCCCCCCTGTATTTCTCTGCCAAAATCAAGGAGGATGGCCGGGCGGTCGTTGTCGGTGCTACGCATGGTACATACTTCCTTATTGGTAAGTTCGCTCTGTCCGTTGTTGCCTTTGGCCAACAAGCCTTCGGGGTTGGTAATCAGCCCGCCACTATCGTATTTCCAGACAATCCGCTGGGGTGTAAGATAACTGCGTACACGCGAATCGTGGAATACTTTACCGTCATATTCCTGCCCGAACACAGGTGGCAGATTTTGTGGAAATGCAGACAAACAGAAACAGACAAACAGGGTCAGGATAACAATCTTCTTCATTACTTATTCAATTAAGTTGATATCAATGGTTGGGTTGGGTTATGAATTACAATTAATTCGATTTGTTATTTTTAGATAATGATCGTGATACGATAAAATAAACAATAAGGTTACGATTTTATGATTTGGAATTTACTGTTCCCAGATAAACCGGTAGTTAAACCGCCTGTTGGGAGCAGTGTCGCCATTGATGCATAACGAAATAATATCATTCAAATCGGCGGGGTTGTCGCTCCATTTGAAATCGAAGGTAAACTTGTCGGCCGTTAATCCGAGGATACTGCGGGGAACGGTTACCTCCAGCTTATTTCCCACATAGTGGTAATCGACTTGCGCCGCTTCTATCCAGGGATTCTTTTTGTTTTTTGCGTTATAGCGCATGATGGTGGTTTTTCGGTCGCTGTTTACTTTCTTATTGATGATGAAATCGTAGCCATGCCAGCCAGTGGCAGGGTTGTTGTCGGCATCCACCAGCAACAGCATCCAATTGTTGCCGTCGTGTGGCGTCAACGGGTTGCCGGTTTCCACGTAGAATGAGACATTCTTGTTGTCCACGGCCACTTTACCGGTAACGATGTCGTTGCGGCCCGAACTGTTGGAGTAGTGCAAACCACCGTAACCATTGTAATCGCGGTGGGTTACATCGCCTTTGGTATCGCGGAACTCGGTAGCGATAACATTCCAGTCGTCAAAATCACCGTCGATGGCTATCTGGTTATATCCCTTGAATTGCGGCATCGGTCTCACACCTTTGTATTTGCGGATGTTCTGCGCCATCTGCATGTAATAATTGTCGATGTATGCGCCTTTCGCCGGCTGGATGGTGCGGTTGAACTCCGCATTGTACTGGTCAACAAAGTAGAAGTTACTTTCGCGACCCAGAAAGGTGGTGGGACCGGGTAATTCGGTCCCGGGAGCCTTGCCGCTCACGTATTTGCCTGCCGTCCATTCGTTCCAGTCATTCAGGTAGAGGAACTGCGGGTCGGATTTCAACGCTTCGTCCCACCTGTCCTGGAAATAGATACCGTAATCGGTCGGATTCTTTACGGTTTTGCCGAGCCAGGGCACGTAAGCCGGTTCCGGCATGTCATATTTATCGAGCTTGGGTTCGCCTTTGTCGCGTGTCCACGATTTCCCGACAATGCTGATGGGATGCTGAGCGGAAGTCACTGCGGCTTCTTCCTTCTTGCCTTTGTGTCTTGATACCAGGTCGTCCGGGTTCATATCGCGCACTTTCTTGTCGCCCAGGTCGTAGCCGAAGCTCCAGTTGTCCTCGGCGCCGACGAAACGTTCGCCTGCCCACTCGTAATAGCCCCACCACATGTTGCGCAAGGTAAAATACTCCCTTACTTCTTTCGTATAATCCCGGTAGAACTCGTCGGTATAGTCGGGATTGCCGTAGCGTGGATTCCTGGGGTCGGTTTTGGCGGCTGCATCATAGTTTGGGTTGGGGTTTTGTACGCCGCCGCCATTGGCATCGAAGACAGGATTGGCATTGTAGAGCAACAGCGGCTTATCGTCCCAGTAAAACCAAAGGTCGCGCCACTTGTTCTGCTTGTATACCTTTTCGTAAAGGTCCTGTACTACGGTGATTACGGGCCCGTTGAACGCCCAGAAACAGAATTGCGGGACTTTGTTGCCCTCGGCTTTCATCTGCTGCATCACGGCAAACAGTACTTCCCATTCCGACCAGTAGCGAACAGCATTGGTAACGTCCATTACCAGCACATCCACGCCGGCATCGGCCAGCATCGACATGTCCTTACGGATAACGTATTCGTCTTTGCTAAGGAAATAACCGGCTTCCGGCTCGCCCCAATGGTACGAACCTTCTTTCCACAGGGGATTGTTCCCATCAAGCCGTGCCGACGGGTCTTGATGCAATACCTTCGTTACATCACCGGAATATGGCGATTTGAGAGTAAACAGGTTGTCGCTGTGCCAGGTAATGTAGAATATGCCGACTACACGCCGTTGGTCGGTTTTTACAGTACCTGCCTCGGAAGAACCGGGCATGGTGCGACCCAGAGCGTCGGTGGCTACCCAGGTATCGGAGTAAATATCGCGGTAAGCCGGTTGTTGTGCTTCTACGCGAAACATCAGGGTAAAGAAACCCAGTAAGAATGATATAATAGAACGGTTGATCATGGTAATGATTTGACAATTGATGATTTGATGACCTGGTCTTTCAGAGCCAACAGGTCTTACAGGATAAGAAACCTGCCAGGTACTGAAACCCCGGCAGGTTAGGTCGGTTTTTTACAGCGCGATGAGGCGTACCGGTCCTTCCAGTCCCGAAGGTTGCAACGGTGAGTCGGCTCTCCACGGGTTGTTGTGCGACCATGTGCGGCGGTCTTTTTCCGGCAGGCGCTGGTCGCCGATCAGACGATTCACCCAGGTGTTCACCACTTCCACTTCCACAGCGTTGTCGCCTTGTTTCACCAGCCTGGTAACGTCCACCCGGTAGGGCGCTGTCCATGCGCCGCCGGCATATTGCCCGTTAATCTTTACCTTAGCCATGGCGTTGACTTTGCCGAGGTCGATATATACCTTTTTCCCGGCAGGTATTTCCTCTATGGAGAGGATGGTTTCGTACACGGCTGTGCCCGAATAATAGCGGATACACTCGTCGCTGTTCTTCGTCCAGTCTTCTAACCGGTTGAAAGTAACGGGTTCGGCAGGGCCGCGCCTGTGTTCATCCGATTGGAAAGCCACCTGCCACGGCGCGGTGGCTTCGGCTACGACTGCCGGTTGCGGATAGTTGTCTTCCGGTTTTGAAGAACCCGGCTTGCCGTCGTTGCGGAAAACCACGAAGGCGCTCTCGAAGGCTTCCAACTGCATGGGTACGGTGGTGATACCGTCTTTCTGCACAAAGGCAGGCAACGGACGGATAGCTCCCGACACAGCATCCCACAACTCGGGCTGCATCCCGCGGACGCGGAACTGCGGATTGATACTGATTGTTTTGTCGGTTTGGTTGGTGATGAAATATAGTTCGTTGCCATCCACAGTACGGTGTACGTACAGTGCGGGATCATCATCGGCAAAATGGCAGTCAGGCGCTACTTTCAACAGGTCGAGCGCTTCCTGCATGTTCATATCCGTGAGGATGACGCCTTTTCCGTAGGCACGCTGCTTGACGGACAGGTCATCCCACATTTTTGATGCCAATGCCTGTATCTGTTTATCGGCCTCGGGATAGTCCTGCATACTGGGCGAGCGACTGGGCGGCGGACCAAGGATTACAGCCCCGTCAGCTACTAATTGTTCTATTTTCTGCAATACTTCCGGGCGCATGGTTTCGAGTTTGGGCAGTACCAAGAGACTGTACGACGTGCCGTGTGGCAACACCAGGCGGCCATCCTTTACGGTAAGGTCACGCTCGATTATTTCGCCATTGATATAGTCGAACGAGTAGCCTCTGGGCAGTTCGGGATCGCGTACACCGGTCATTTTGGGTGCGTCTTCACCGATGAAATAAGCAACATCGGCCACGTTCAGCCCCTGCTGTAGCATGTAATTACAACGTTTAAGGTATGTTGTAAACAGGTCGAGGTGCGAATACCAGGTGTTGAGCCGGTTGAACTCGTTGCCAAACCCTGCATTCACACCGGGAGGCATATCTTCGTAGGGTTGCTGTATGTATACGTGGAGGAGCGTATTGTTGATGCCTTCGGTAAACGACCAGTCGCCGCGTCTTTTCATCGTAGCCGGGTAGCGGCTGTATGCCAGGCCGCCACATGTGAACGATTCGGCCGAGACTTTGGTTTTACCGTAGATGTGTGCACACGACGAGGCTGCACGATTCTCGATATCGCCCAGCGTACCTTCGCTCCAGAACTCGCCGCCTATTTCGTCCGACTGACCGCCATATTGCAGGAACTCGCCGGGGAAACCCCAATGGCCGTAGTTTTCCAGCCAGGTAGTGAGGCCGTGTTTGTTACTTACTTCGCGCAAGCCGCCTACGTAATCATACGAAACCTTATCGGCTACCAGCCTGCGGACATCCCACAGGAAACGGTCGGAAAGGTCGGGACTGCCTACCGTATGCCCTTTGAAAACAGGTAGGAACGGTACGGGATCGTAGCCGTAGCGTTGGTGAAATTCTTCGAGCATGCCGTCGGTGAAGTTCTGTCCGCCGGTTTCGTAACTGTCCTCCACCACTACTTTCCATGTCTTGCGGTCTGCTGCCGGGATTCGTTCGAGAATCCTGCCCACGAATGCATCGAAATGGTCGGTTACGTGTTTTTTGCTCATCTTGTCCACTTCGAGGCCGGTACCCTGCGGCGATGCCGGGCCATTTGCCACTCCTGTAGGCGCCATTCCCGTGCGCATGATGATCCACTCGCCTTCGGGAACATCCCACGTCAGTGTGCCATCGGCGGTCATATGTTTCGAAATGTCCTGTACCTTGTCCGGTGCGGGTATCAGTGAAGCATCCTCCACGCCGGGCTGTTTGTCCCAGAGATAATCGTGCCAGTAGGGAAGCGGCGTCTGGAACATTTTAGCCAGCGATTTCTCGGCATAACGTTCCACTACCGGCGTGGGCGATAACACTATGCGGGCGATTCCACTGTTGGGATTGGCTTTGCTGAATACGATGCGGTATTCCGATGCGCCGGTTTCGGGGAAGCTCACTGCAACAGGCGCGTATGGCTCAAAACCGACGTTCAGCGCCGGATTAGTGCGATTGATGGTGAATTTCTTCACGGAACGGTAATTGCTGCCGTCTTTCACCTGCAAGTCACATTCGGCATGAATGGGCCGATGTGCCGTGTAGATCACCAGGCTACGGGCTGCGGCTTTCTGCGGCAGGACGATATCCACGGTTGTTTCGGGCTGTGCGAGTACCAGTTCCGCGCGACCGCTTACCAGGTCGACTTTGTTTGCAGACGACGGGACACGCACCTGCGATGCTCCGGCCAGCAGGTTTTGCTCATACGCAGCCGGTACCGGCCATGCTACTACTTTCACATCCTGGAAGTCTTTAGTGGGCTGTTCCAGCTTTTTTGATAACTTCTGCGGCCCTTTTACCCGCAGCTCCGATGCGGCAAGGTAACGCATCGCCTGTTCGGGTTTGATCCACGGTCCGCCCGACTGACTCCAGCCGGGACAGTTGAACATACCGATTTCGATGTCCAGTTCGGTGGCCGTTTTCAGCGCGGTGTGCATGATGTCCCACCACTCGTTAGTGAACAGTTTTATCTTGCCGTAAGGCGCTTCCTGTGCCGAAAGGCCGATATTACCAATGAAAGCGCGATTGATACCGGCTTCCTTCATCGACTGAAGGTCTTTGACCACGGCTTCCTTAGAAATGTTATCGTTGATCCAATACCAGTAGACGCTTGTTTGTATACTGGCCGGCGGCTGCACGAACGCGCTTTCGATAGCCGAAAAGTCGCCACGCTTGGACGTTGTTTGGCATCCGGCCAGCGAAAGGGCGAATACCGCGAGAAACAGTGAAATATTTCGAATCATCGTTAAAAAGTTAAAAAATTTGATGTTTGATGTTTGGATTTTATTTAAAAATAAGGTGCAAGTTGGGGAAGATATTTCAAACAGACTTACTGGAATCGTTCAATTTTTTTCGTTTTCCGGTCAAATTTATCCGAAAACGAACCGGTCAATATCCAACTCTCAATTTGAACTCTCATAAACACGCCTTTTACGACTGTCTCCCATGTTTTTTGCACTTTTCTTTGCAAAACTAATAATATTCCACAAATTATCAAATATTTCCCCGTCAGGGAAACCATATCAATAGAAAAACGTGCGCCGCCTGTTTTTCCCCGTGGTAAAAATCACGTGTCCGATTTCATACCCTGTCAGCCGGCAAAGACGCGATGCATCGCGTCTCTACAACGCAGCCTGACAGGGTCAAAACCCCGTATGGGGTTTCATATCATGAATCTCCTACGGAGATTTGTTGATGTTTTCTGCATTGATTCTATTGATATGAATGCCCTGACGGGCAATATACGCACGGAATGGTTCACGCTTTAATTTTTGTCCATTGTAAAACCCTTTTTCCTATTCCAGGACAGTTTAACGTACCCGCATTTATTTATTAAGGAGTCGTCCACAAATAACTGATACAGTTAATGCTTTAGAGTTCGTTATTTGTGTACAACTCCTAATTGATTTTAAACTTTGATATTCTTACGGTTGTTGATACGTAAATCTCAAATTCCTGAAATTGAAAGCGGTTGGGCTGCCAAAAACGAACCTGATCCTATGCTCTCCTGCCGTTAACGTCATGATATGGTTCTCTTCGGTCTTCCATTGGTAGCTACTCCATCCGCCTGTACTGGCATGTTGGGGACTGCTGATCACCGGTATCCAGCTTTTCCAGTAGCCATCATTAAAAACGCCGTCTAATTCAATGCGATAGACACTGTTGCCATTACATGCTATTTCTGCTTCCACTTTGTAATCGCCTGCATCTTCCACCTGGATCGTATAGACCAGCCATTCGCCTGCTACGGTATAGCCGAGATTATTACCTGCGCCTTCGATGCCGACGCTTCCGGCGTTGTTGTCGCCGTTGTCGACCCGGTAATTGGTGCCGGCCGTACCGGCCTGATTTGCCCCGGTATTGTCGTCATTCCAAGCGTTGCCCCTGCCGCCGTAGTCGAAATCAACGGCTTTCAGCGTATAGGGGTTGTCGGCAGAGAATATATGCGGCCCCTTGAAGGGTTTGGTAGCCCACACCTCTACGCTGGCTACCCTTTCGATGCCGTTAATGGTGCATACCACCTCTGCCGTCCCTTCGTTCACGCCTGTAATGACGCCTTTGTAATCCACTGTGGCAATATCCCTGTCACGGGAACGCCACTCCGGCAACGAGGCGTCATTGGCATTCGACGGCTCCGGGATCACCCATAATTCCGCATAGGTTCCGGGGTTCGTTTCTACGTACGTAACATTCAGACTGAACCCTGTCAGCGGAATTCTGACGAGGGAGTTCACCGGCACGTTGCATGACATATCTCCGGAACTGGCGACGATGACGGTTATTCCTTCGCTCACGGCTGTTACCAGACCATTGCCGTCAACCGTGGCTACTTCCGGATCCTCGCTCGACCAGGTAAAGGCGACTTCGACAGGACTGGCTTTCAGTTGCGCCGTTTCGCCGACAAAGAGATTCAACGACTGTTCGTTGACGGTTATATCGGGCGTTACATCTCCCTTCCGCTCGTAATGGTCGCATCCTGTGATACAACTCAGCAACAGAAGGCATACGCCGGCGATACGGCTGTTTTTCATTTGATTTTTTACTTTCATGTTCATTTTTCATTATTGGTTTAAAAAACGGGGATCCTGGCTATCCGGCACATATTCGGTACGCAATTCTTCCCGCATGAGGTAGGTGACGCCGTCGGAATGTTCGTAGGTATAACAAAGCAGAAACGTCTTGTAATACTTGAAACGGTCGTTGTTCAACAGTACGACATTCGAAAATTCTTCATCACCGTCTACCTGATTTATAACGAGACTGTTGGAAAGAGGGCGGATGGTTATTTTATTATCATCGCCGATAGTAAGAATCATGGAGCGCTTCCTGAAAATCTCTGCTTTGGAATCGTCATTGAGTTCGGTGCCTGCCAGTACGCGAACTGTTCTTTCGGTAAGCGGATACAGGCGTTTCGAGCCGAAAACCTGCATCGGATTGCCGCCGGTACCCGATTGCACCCGGTCGCCACGTTGCGTGTAAGCGCTTCCGCCCTGTACGCACCACCAGTTTTTGGTTCGTATCCGGTAAAGAACAAAGTCTTTTTCGGGATTGACCTCGTAGGCAGAGTAGGTATCCACTTTCAGGGCGATAAAGTAGGAGGAATCGGGCGATAAACCGCCCGGCCTGATACTGACCGGTATGGACGCCTTCACGTCGCCTGTGGGAATGGTAAAATCATACGTGTCAATGGTATATTTATCCCTTGACAGGGGTCTGATATAACGGGACGTGTTCGCGTCGTAGGCGGTTGAATTGTACGCGTCTATCAGCTTCGTATCTTCCACCAGCGCGACCCTGATTTCTTTTGTCGACGGATTGCTTCCGCCAAGCGAAGCCGATACGTATCCTACGGATTCCGCTTTCCGCAGATCGTGAAACCATTCGGAAACATTGTCGGTTCCGCTCACCAGTGCAAATACGTTTTTGTACTGCTCCTGTTCAAACACTTCATTCCTGTTGCAGGAAACGGTTCCGCAGACAAGCATGACAGCCGTAACGAATTGGATGTATCTATTCATATCATTCAATTTTTAATTTTTGATTTTTGATTGATCAATTAATTTTCCCATCCCGGATTCTGGTCTAACGAGGGGAGTCTGCGCACTTCGTCCAAAGGAAGGGGGACAAGATGCAGCTTCCTGTGAACGACGCGGGCGCCTATGAGGCTTGAATTGGGAACAACGCGGCGGTAATAACTGTCGGCATTGCCCTCAATATTCATTCCCCTGATGGGCTGGCTTTCGCTCTCTTCGTATTTTCCCCAGCGACGGACATCGAAATAACGCGAATTTTCAAAAAGAAATTCAACCATGCGTTCCTTTTCAATCAGTTGCTGCACGGTGGCAACGCCGGCCAGTTCGCTGTCGGTCAGCCCGGGAAGACCTGCGCGGTGGCGTACCTGATTGAACGCCTTCCCGATCTCCGCCCGGTCTCTGGAATAAGTTTGCTCTACGTCATCCACCACAACGGTATGACTTTGCGTGAGGTTGTTGAGCGCTTCGGCATACATCAGCAGGATATCGGCATAACGGATTATCGCGTACGCTTTGGGCATGCGTCGCGCATTGTCGCCGTTCCATGCGTCTTGCCGGTGGATGAACTTTTTAATCACATAACCGGTAGGCGTATGGTTGAGCGGGTCGGATGACGTGTTCTTCCCGTTGTTACCGTCGAACAGGTACGAAATAGTGGTCGTCTTGCTCGAGGTGCAGGATTCTAAGGGCCAGAAGCCATTGGTGAACCCGATGCTCGCATAGAAGCGCATTTCGCGGTTGACGTACATATTGTACACATTGGCATTGAGCTGGTATTCCGAAAACATTTCCTGCGCCGGCGAAAATCCCGTTTCGGAATAGGGATAGTCCTGGCTGTAATTATCAATCGCGCGTCCGTCGAACATGGAATAGGCGTCAATTATTTTTTGAGGAACGGCCATTCCGTTCCATCCGCCGTTTGTATTGGGAAAAGCCATCTGCGTGTTGGAGGTAAGCGTTGAACTGTTGCATCCCCACACAAACTCCGGATTGGTAGCGGCTACCGCTTCGCCGGTGAACATATCGGAATAGGATTTAAAATGGTCTATTCCGGCTGCCCCGTTGGGCCACAGGTCATAATAGTCCGCGTCGGATGTAACATTGCCGGGCATCCCTTTGGTGCTGTTATCGGATATCACCGTATGCAGGCTGTACTGTTTCAGGTCGATCACTCTTTTGGCTGCTGCTGCGGCTAAAGCCCAGCGGCGTTCGTCATACGTCTGCGATACGTACTGTACGCCGTCCGTTTTTCGTCTCCACGTGCCGTAAACCTGCCGTGCAATATCTCCCCCGTTGTGCAGCGGACTGGCATGATACAGCCGGAGGCGTGCAATCAAGCCGTACGCGGCGCCTTTGGTGGGCCTCCCGAAATCCATGATGGAAGTTTTCGGGTCTAAATACTTGGCCGCTTCCTCCAGTTCGGAGCAGATATATTCCACCGCCTCGTCGTAAGTGCACCGGGTGCGGTCGTAAAAATCCAGGCTCTCGTTGTTTTCCACCAGCTCGTCGCCCACCAGAATCGGAGGCCCCATATTCAAAAGCAGCTTATAATATGCGTAAGCCCGCATGAACCTGGCATTACCGGTAATTTTAAACTTTTCGACCGTTGTCATGTCCCCTGCTTCGTCGATGCGCTGAAGGATGGTGTTGCACCTGCGGATGATGACATACATGTTGGGCCAGATATTGAGCCTTTGATTGACGGCGCCCGGGGCGGCCAGCCATCGCGCGGATACCTGGTCCATCGCAAACGCTACCCCGTTGTATCCGTGCTGCGTTCCCATGGCGGTAAACGCCTCGTCGGTAGCCAGCGGGCCGGGCGTGCCGGTGTTTTGCAGCAGAGAGCCTTCGTCGTCAAAAAACATCGGGGTAGCCCACAGGTAGGCTTCCACATAACGCTTCTCGGTAAAAACGGAATCTAACTTGATCTCGTCGCTGAAGTACTTGTCGATACTCAAAAAATCCTTACACGATGAAAAAATAACCGTGAAGGGTATTAATAAAATAATGAATATTTTCTTCATTTTCTTCTTCGTTTAATCATTACATATTGATGTATACCTGCAAGGTAAAGGTGGTGGGTATGGGATAGACATTCCCGTTTCGATAGGCCTGTTCGGGGTCGAATATCTTGATTTTATCCCAAACATACAGATTGGTGCCCATTAACTGGAAATCAATGGACGATATGCCTACTTTTTGCAGCGCCGGCCGCTTGAAATTGTAATTGATGGTGATTTCCTGCAGGCGTAAATAACGGGCGTTCGTTTTCCAGAAATCGGACGTTTGCGTATTGTTGGCGTTCTGCCCGTAGTACAGTCTGGGGAAGCGCGCATTCGGATTTTCGGCGTACGATACGGGGATGCCGTTCGCTTCGCAGTACTCCCGGGGAATCCAGCGATTGGCAGGGTCGTTGGCAAGCGACAGCACATTGCCTTGCTGTCCGCTGTAAAAGGGCATATAACCGTAGCCGTAGCCATCCCCTACATGGATCACATCCGTATTACCCGTTCCCTTGAACATGATGCCTACGGTAAACTGCTTGTAAGCGAACTCGCCGCCGAACCCGAACATCAGCATGGGCGGGTTGTCTTTGGCAGCGCCTGCGAGGTGCGTCAAGGGAACCTTGTCGTCAAGGTCGACAACGCCGTCGCCGTTGATGTCCCTGTATTTGATATCGCCCGGCATGACTGTCCCGAATGATTGAATCGGGCTGGTCTGGATATCGTATTCATCCTTGAACAGGCCGAGCGACTGGAATCCGCGCACGGAGTTGTGGGAATATCCCGCCCTCGACTGATAGGGGTATTTCGGGTTGGCTTCTTCCCAGTCCTTGACGTCGTTCTTGGCGAAGGTATAATTCGCCCGGATGGTGAAATTCATATCCTTGTTCAATACATGCAGGTAGCTCACATTGCCGTCCGTGCCGTAGCTTCTCAGTTTGCCGACGTTGCCGTAGGGCATGGACATCAACCCGGCATAATTCGGCACCTGTACGCGCGGCATGAAAATGCCGTTGCGAACATCGTTGAATACATCTACCACAAAAGAAATCTGGTCGTTCATGAAACGGCCTTCGATACCCACATTGGCTTTGCTTGCTTTTTCCCATTGGAGGTTATCGGCGCCGATCGTGGTTTCCGTAAGAACATACGTCGCCGACGGGGATTGCCATGGCGTATAAGTGCCGTCAATAACAGTGGTCAGGTAGGGAAAACGGCGGTCGCCGGAAATCCGGTCGTTGCCTACGGTTCCGTACGAACCCCTGATCTTGAAAAGGTTCACCCAGGGCATATTGTTCTTCACGTAGTCATATCCGGACAGCACCCAGCCTAAGGCTACCGAAGGGAAAAAACCATACTGGCTGCCCGGCTTGAAGTTTTCGGAACCGGTGTAGCCAAAGTTCAGGTCGATCATATAGGTATCCTTGAAACCGTAGGTCAACCTGCCCGATACGCCCTGGTACCTCTTCGGAATGGAACTCAGGTTGGAATAGCCGTCCGACGCTTTTTTCTCGTCGCTGAGGTAATAATATACCAGCGCGCCTACACGGTGGACGTCGCTAAACACCATATCGTAATTCAGCGTGCTTTCAAAATGGTATTTACGGAACTGGTTCGTGCCGCGGCCATAAGAGATATTTTGCTCCGATTGCCTGAGGATCGTGATCAGTTCGCCCTGGTTGTTACGTCCTACCGCCTGGTAAAGAGCCGGCTGCAAAGAGCGATTTTCCGAGAACCAGCTGGTGAGGTCGTATGCGCCCTGCGCTCTTATTCTCAGACCCTTCAGCAGGAATGACAGGTCCTGGTTCACCGCTATTGTGGCTTTCCCTTTATATTCCTGTTCCGTACGCCTGCCCATGTGGTTGATCATTGTGGTGGGTGCAAAAGTATTTCCCGTACCGACTCCCGAAAACTGTCCGTTGGAATACCGTACAGGCAGCAGCGTCGGGTTAAGCCTTGCCTGAGCGTCCCATATATAGTCGGTGTCGGCTATTCCCGGATTGTTCTTGATAGACAGGAAGCCGTCGGTGCCGAAAAAGAGAGTGGTGGTAGGCGACAGTTCCAGGTCTAAGTTGAGACGGTAAGTGTAGGTATTATAGCCCGAGTTGGCGGCGTATGCGCTGTTCTTGTCGTATTTGTAGGCGGCGGTTTCGCTGCTGCCCCCCATACTGATGAAGTATTTCGCCATCTGTGCCCCGCCCCTGGCGCTCACATAATAGGACTGTTTCCATGAATTACGGTTCAGGATTTCGTCCTGCCAGCTCACGTCCGGATACAGGTCGGGGTCGGAACCGTCCTGTATGATGTCTAATTCCACGGCGCTGTATATGGGAATTTCATTTCGCACCAGCATGGCTTCGTTTACCAGGTTGGCATAATCGAAAGCCCGCAGGTATTCGGGTACGCGTTTCAGGTGCGACAGCGTAAAGTTGGCGCGGCCCGTAATGGTCAATTTACCCGTCTGTCCTCTTTTGGTAGTGATCAATACCACGCCGTTAGCCCCGCGCACGCCGTAAACGGCGGTCGCCGATGCGTCCTTCAGGATGGAAAAGCTTTCGATGTCGGCGGGGTCAAGGCTGTTGATGTCGCCCTCCAGTCCGTCGATCAGTACCAAAGCGCTGGCATTGGCGCCAAAGGTGCCGATACCGCGAATCCAGAAATCCGAAATGTTTTTCCCCGGCTCGCCGCTGGATTGCAGCGATACAACGCCTGCTACACGACCGCCCAGCAAGTTGGCGACGGAGGCTACCGGCTGTTGCAACTCTTTGACGTCAACGGTCGCAATGGCGGCTACCGATGAAATCCTGCGCTGGGTTTGCCCTAAACCGGTAACGACTACTTCTTCCAGTTGCTGCGCCGACTCGGTAAAGCGTATTTCAATGTCCTGTTTTTGTTCCGTTACTAAGAATTCTACGTCCGCGTAACCTATAAAGTGAAATACGATCATGTCGCCGCGTTGCGCTTTGATGGAGAATTTTCCATTCATATCGGTGGCAGTACCGATGCTGATCTTGTTTTTAATAAACACGGAAACCCCCGGCAACGTCTCGCCGGTTTCGTCATATACGGTTCCTCCCATGTTAAAGGCGGAGGGTTGCTGTTGCGCCGGAAGCGCCAGGCAAACAGTCATCAGTAGCGCGAACAGCACAGATGCGCGTCTGATGCTGTTTTTTACACTCTTTTTGATATAATACATATAATTATTAATATAAATAGTTATTAATTAACAGACAGTTTTCTGAGCCGTGAATTACCATTATCGGCGATGTAAACCGAACCGTCGGAAGCGATGGCGATTCCTGTCGGATTCCTGAACAGGGCTTCGTCCCTGGTGCCGTCTCTCCATCCGGGCGTACCGGGAATACCCAGCACGGTTTCCACCTGGTTTTCGGGCGTGATCCTGCGGATACAGTGGTTTTCCCTGTCGGCGACATAGATAAACCCATCCTGGTCGCAGAAAATCTGTCCCAAATTCCGGAACTGGGCGGTTGCTAAGGGTCCGTCGCGATGGCCCCCGCCCGTAGAAGGACTGCTGACCCGTCGCAGGGTAGCCTCGACTGCCAGCTTTGCCGCAGCAGGATCGTCTTCCTCAAGATCTTTACCGGCAGACACATCAACGGTCGCGATGCTATTAGCATAAATGCCCGCATTATTCCTGAAGGATATATACATGATATTAGGCTCCTGGGGACGGAAGGTCAACCCGTAACTGTCGCCCTGTTCGGACTCGGCGATGCGGTATGTCTCATACGTGTTCGGATCGATTCTGACGATTGATCCCTGATACCAGCGCGTATAAATCATCCCGTCCGTAGGGTTCACCACCATGGCGTGCTTCCATCCGTTCGGCGGCGTCCAGTTTTGGAACTTCATGTCCCGGTCCCTGGGCGCCCAGTATTCATTGGGGTTTGCACTAATAAACGAGCCCATCGTTTCTATAGGAATCGTAACAACGCCGGTTACCGGATCGACGCAGGGGACATTGCTTTCCTTCGCGGTGCTCCGCAAGCGGGTGAAGGAGTTCTCCTCCTCATTGAGGCGGCAGATGTAGCAAAAACCACGACCGTCGTCGGCGCGCCAGTTGGATATGAACACATTGCCGTCATTGTCGCAGGCAATATATTTCGGTTGCAGGATGGCGTTGGCCAAATTCCCTTCTTCAAAATGTTCCTGATCGCCATTGCCCGCAACGGTAGAAACGGTGATGGATTCTTCATACAGGAAGGTGTCGGGATAGGTGGTCGAATCCTGGCCTGCGATCACTACCGATATGATACAGTGACCTATTCCCGTACCCGGCGCATCATAACCCTCTGCATTACCCGGCAACCTCGGAGCCAGCACATACATGCGCTCCGTCGTCCCGCCGATCATGGGCGCGCGCCGGTTGTTGAAATACACCCTCACCAGACTGGGGTCTGTCGGAAGGTTAACGCCGGTCAGCATGATCTTCTCCTGATACTTTCCCTCGCTGGGATAAAATGTGGAAATCCGGGAAGGCTGGTCCGGGTCGTACTTGGTTTTTTCCTTGTCCTCGCTTCCGCACGATACCAGCAGTACCGCCGTGCAGACAAAAACAATCATCGAATGTCGAAAGTCGCATTTGAAAAATTGAAAAGATATGAACCTCCATAAAATAATAGTGGAGAATTTGAATTTATTAAATATACTTTGCATATTTTTGACATATTAAATTTTACTATTTAATGATTTCCTGTTGTTTACGGCAACAGGATGAACTCTGGAGGCACGCAGGATGGTGGTACATTCTGTGTGCCTTTTGTTTTTTGGATATACGGGTTACTTTTCCATAGGCATTTACATTTTAGGTATAAAAAAATATAACTTGTCTATCAAGCCCTGAAAGGCCTGAAAGGGCATAATCAACAGTGCAGGGCGTGTGCGCCGTAGAGACGCGATGCATCGCGTCTCCACAACAAACGCGGCGGGCAACGTCTTGCGGAATGAACGTCGCGCAAACGCCAAGCCCTGAAAGGCCTGAAAGGGCGAAATCAAATGAAATAATACGGATTCCGCCCCGCTGGGGCTTCGGGAGTTGGTCGTCGATCGCGTGCCACAGGGCGTTGCCCTGTGCTAATAGATTGCGGGCCTTCAGCCCTCCCATAGAGACGCGATGCATCGCGTCTCTACAAGACCGTGGCGATAAACGGAATATACGGCGCCGTTGAGCGGTAATTGCATTACCGCTCGGAACATCATCCGGATTTGCAATCCGGTAATCGATTCTTGAATCGAGATACGTCGTTACCATCCCGGGTTTTGCACTAATTGCGGGTTGTTAATCAGGTCGCTTTCGGGGATCGGCGCAAAATAATCGCGCACGGTAAAACGCTGCGTGTAGACGGTGGTTGGCGTGTAATACGCCTGCGGACTGACGTCTTCCACCAGCGTGTTCCACCCCTGAATGTTGCGGTTCAGTTCCCTGTGGGCTACTTTCCAGCGTTTCCTGTCCCAGTAGTCCTGTCCTTCCAGCGCCAGTTCTATTTTCCGTTCATGGCGGATAATGTCGCGCATCCCGCCTTTGGTCAGCGGCCTGCCTTTCCTTTCCGCTATGGCGTGGTCGTTCCAGCTTTTCACTACTCCTTCCAGTCCTGCCCGTGCGCGTACCAGATCGATATAGGTATATACTTCCGGATCGACGGCGGCATTGTCCTCGCCCGGCGTTGCTTCATTGACGGTTTCGGAGGCGAGCAGCAGCAAGTCGGCAAACCGTATGTCGGGGTAGGGATAGGGCATGTAAGTGAGTTCATTGGCGTCGCGCCATCTGGAGTTGAGCGCCACTAATTTTTTAGCCCAGTACCCGGTAGAATTGTATTCGGAATTGGATACGCGGTTAGCTACTTCGGCAAACCGCGTCTGTACATAAAAACACTCGGCGTCGTCGTTCGGCTCGTTGTTGTAATGGTTGCCGTACCATTTGCCGCGGTCGAAACCCAGCGCCGCGTAGAAACGCACCTCCCTGTCGAAATGAAGGGCGGAAGTGATTTCGGCAGGCTGCAGGAAAAACCTGTGCGCCTCATCGCCTGCGCGCAACGTCTCGAAACGGCTGCTGTACCTGTCCTGCATCGCCCATTCTTCGTCCTCGTTCAACGGCACGCCATGGTTGGAGTAGAACAGGTCGGCAATATGGAGCGGCACGTTTAAACGGCTGGTGGCATTGGCTGCCGATCCGGTTTCGAAACGGGGAAGGCAATGCCTCTGGACATTGGCGGCGCACGGATAACCGGTGTTGCCGTATACAAGTTCCACATTCATGTTGATCTGTTCGCTCACCGCGCTTCTGAGCGTATTGACCAGCAATGTAGTGTCCGACATGGGTTTGGTCTGCAAATAGTCGGCTTTTTGGTACAGGCGTATCCCGTTGTTCAGGCATACCTCTACCGCTTTCCGGCAGGCTTCGGCGGCCCGCGTCCACCGCGCCGGGTCTTTCACCTGATTGAAGAACGGCTCGCCTTCATGGTTTTTGAAGGTGGCGTAATCTGTGTTCCCGTTGAACAGGTCGCTTGCCCAGTAGGTTAATACCCGCGCTTTCAAAGCATAAGGCACTGCCTGCGTGAAACGTCCCAGTTCCGTGGTGCGGTTGGTGATCCGGTCGGGCAGGGCGTTGCCTGCGATGATCCCGTCGAGCAGTTCAATCACATAGGCGAAGCAATCGTCTATTTTGTCGCGGTATACCCTGATTCCCTGCGTAGATTCGTTCACCGGCGCGCTTTCCCGTACAATGCAGACAGGGCCGTAATGGGTAATCAGGTAAAAGTGCATCCAGGCCTTCAGCAGGTTCACTTCGGCGATCATCCTTTCGGTTTCGTCGCTTTTTAAGTCCTGTACTTTCCGGATGTTGTCCAGGAAGATATTACATTCGCGGATGCCGGCATAAAGCGACCGGATAGCGGTACCCGTCCCTCCCCAGTAATTGATGGCGGACGAGGTGGGGTTGTCCTCTCCCAGTGCGAAGATCATTCCTCCGCTAGTGCGGAAATTGGAATTCATGATCATTTCCATGCTTCCCAGGAATGCGGGATTCTGATCCCATCCCGCCGCCTTCGGCATTCCCCAGTAACAGGTTGCCAGGTACTGTTCGGCCGTGTAACGGTCGGCAAAAGCGTCGTCGATCGTTGGTATCTGGTCGGGCACTATGTCCAGATAGTTGCACGAAACCGCCAGTGCGCTGCAAAACATGCTTATGATCCCGTATTTTATGATTCTTTTCATCATGGTACATTTTTGATTTTTGATGATTCCCGTATGGTACATTTTTGTTTTCCGTTTAAATTAAATTAAAAACCTATATTCAATCCGATATTGACAACCCGTTGCAGGGGGTATCCAAGCCCGTTTCCCGCCATTTCAGGGTCCCACATTTTGAAGGGACTCCAGCAGTACAGGTTGGTGGCGCTTACATATATCCTCAAATTGCTCATGAAAAATTTTCCTGTGAGCTTTTGAGGCAGCGAATAACCGATTTCAGCGGATTTCAGCCGGAGGAAAGCGGCGTTTTGCATGAACCAGGTACTGGTTCTATCGTTGTTGTCGATGGCGTAGGTAGCCAGCCGGGGCCAGAAAGCGTACGGGTTTTGGTTGCTTTCCGTCCAGTAGTTGTCGGCTATTGCCTGCAACACGGCATTTTCGCCTATCAGCCCGTCGTTGCCGTCGCCGGTGTAAGAGCCGTCAAGGAAGGGCTGGATACGTCCGTTGCCGGAAGTGTTCAGCCAGAAAGACTGCCGCGCGGAGCCCTGGAAAAAGAACGAGAGGTCAAATCCCCTGTAGCCGACCGTCAATCCGAAGCCGTAATTGATTTCCGGTACGGTGGGGAACCCGATGGGTACCCTGTCTAATTCGGATATGGCGCCGTCGCCGCTGACGTCGCGGTATTTGATGTCGCCGCCCCTCACCCGTCCGAACTGCGCAGGCGAGTGTTTCACTTCCTCATCGTCCATAAACAGGCGCTCGGCAATGTATCCCCACTGCTGGTTGATACTGTAGCCCACCCTCGACCGCCACGGGCTTTCGTCATAATCAGGCTCTTCCCACTCAATGACCTTGCTGGTGGCGTAGGTGAAAGTGCCGCGTCCCGTGATAAAAAAGTCGGGTGTGAAATTCTTTTCGTAATTCATCTCCACATCCACGCCTTTCCCGCTGGCGATGCCGAGGTTGGCTTTGATTTGCGGCATGATGCCCATTGTCTGCGGGATGACGCGCGAAAGCAGGATGTTTTCCCTTCTTTCGTGGAAAACGTCAATGTTGGCCGAGAAACCGCCGGCAACCGTTATTTCCGCCCCGATATTGGTCTTGTATGCCGTTTCCCATCCGATCCGGTCGTTGGCATAGTTGATTACTTCTATCCCGGCGGGATTATAGTTCAGCAGAGGTCCCCATCCCACATTCCTGCTGGCAGACATGTTGATCTGCGAGAGGTAGTAGAAACGGTCGTTGTTGCTGCCTATGGCATCGTTGCCCACCATGCCGTAAGTCGCTTTCAGCTTGAATTGCGGTATGATTTTTTTCAGCGGGGCGAAAAACTGTTCCCCCGAAAGCATCCAGGCCGCGCCTACCGAAGGGAAGAACCCCCAGCGGTGAGCTTCCGCGAAGCGTTCCGATCCGTTGTAGCCGAAGTTAAACTCGGCGAAATAGCGGCTGTCGTAATTGTAGGCAAGGCGTCCGGAAAGGCCGAGGTTGCGGTTGGGCAGCGAAAGTTGCAGGTTGTTCGCAATGCCTGTCTTTTCCTGCCGCATGATATAAACCAGCAAACCGTTCAGGTGGTGTTTCTCCGTTATATCCTTGCTGTATTCCATCGCCGATTCGAGGTAGAACACCGTATTGATGTTGCGCGCTCCGGGCGAATACTGGAGGAAAGTATCGCCCCCGGCGGGGTTCAGGCATTTCAACGTATAAGAGTTCTGCTTCAGGTCGTAGGCGTCGATATTGTAATAAAACGGGGAATAATAGCGGTATACGGTAAATTCCGAGAAGCGGTTCATATTGACCATCGCACGGAATGACAGTCCTTTGGTGAGCATATCCAGATCCTGTTTTAACTCAAACTGCGTCATGGTCATGTTCTTGCTGTAGTCGCGGTATCCCCTCAATGCCTGTGCGTAAGGGTTGATATAGTTTGCGGTGGCGTAATTCCCGAAAAGGACGTGCCGCACATAGCCGAAATGTTCGTCGGGCTCGTAGGAGGGTTTGAAATACACGGGATTTGCCTGCATCACCTTGCGGTACATCTCCGAACCCCCGTCAAATGGGCCGAGATAGTCGTCGAAGGTTGAACTCAGGCGTAAAATCAGTTCCGTGCTGGCGGTCAGGTTCACGTTCACGTTAGACCGCACGGCGTATTTGGTCAGGTCGATGTTCGAATTGAAATTGTTTCGCCTGTCCACTTTCAGGTTGCCGTTGTCCTGGGATATGTTTGCCGCCACATAATAACGCGCCACCTTTCCCCCGCCGCTGATGCTCAGGTTAGCCCGCTGGTTGACGGAATAGTTGTTGAACATAGCCCTGTACCAGTCCGTTGCCGGAAAGATGTCGGGATATTTTCCCTGTTCGGTCATGCTTATTTTTTCTGCGGAATACATCCTGACGCCATTGGGATCGCGCGTGAGTATTGCCTCGTTGTGCATTCTCATGTACGTGACGGGATCGGCAAGCTGCACCATTTCCGTGGGGCTGGAGAATGAGTTTTCAATCCGGACGTTTACCTTAGCCTTTCCTTCGCGCCCTTCCCTGGTGGTCACCAGTATGACTCCGTTAGCTCCCCGCGCGCCGTAGAGCGCTGTTGCGGTGGCGTCCTTCATGATGGAGAAGCTGGCGATGTCGTCGGTGTTCAGCCGTGCGAGGTCGTCGGCTGTCAGTTCCATCCCGTCAATCAGGATCAGCGGGTCTTTCTTCGCGTCCGCCCCGAAAGTAGTGATGCCGCGGATAAAGAAGCTGGCATTGTCGGCTCCCGGCTCGCCGCTGGTCTGGTAGGAGATCAATCCTGCCACGCGCCCTGCAAAGGCGGTGGTGAGATTGCTCGACGGCACTTTCAGGTCTTTCGTGGAGATGGTAGTGATGGAGGAAATCACGCTTTCCTTCTTCTGCTTACCGAAAGCAACGATCGTCACTTCCTCCAGCTCGTCAACCTTGGGTTTGAGCTGTACTGCCAGCACTTTTCGTTCGCCTGCCGTCACCGCCTGCGTTTCGTACCCCACAAAGGAGATTTCCAGCACGTCGTCCGGCTTCACATTGATCACAAAGCTGCCGTCGACGTCGGTACTGACGCCTCGCGTACTTCCCTGCACTTGAATGGTAGCGCCCGGCAGCGGCTCGCCGTTCTCATCGGTAATCACGCCGGTAACGGCGTTTTGCTGCGCCGACAGCGACAGCGCACAGATACACATGCACAGGGATAACAACAGTTTTCTCCATACATTCCATTTGATTTTTTGTTGATGCATACACGTTTGAATTAATGTTATTGATGAAGTTGATTATAAAGATAGATTTTCGGTTTTTATTTCTAATAGACAAGTAATTGATGTTGAGATGTAAATAGAAACCATACCGGTAGCAGTACCCACAAAAAAACCGCATATCATCAAAAATGATACTGCGGTTATATATAAACTTTGAAAAATTTTTCTTATCTCACGTGCGCGAGATATTAATGGGCGGTGAGTCTCTCTCTCTCTCTCTCTCTCTCTCTCTCTCTCTCTCTCTCTCTCTCTCTCTCTCTCTCTCTCTCTGCAAACACCGTGCCATTCGGTGATTTACCGAACATTATTTGCAACAAATTTTCCCGAGATTTTGACATGATGAAAGATGTTTTTTGAATCAATTTTTTTGCAAAGGAAATCAAAATATCAATCAAAAAACATTTCCGGTATAAAAAGTTACGCAACCGATTGCGTACCGTACATCGGTCTACATTCTATTTTACACGTTTTAAAACCATTTCCCAAGGATCAGGTGAAAGTCGCGGGCAAGCATACCGACAGGCCGGCGTTGGCTTATCGTCTGGTAGTTATAATAATAAAGCCTGGCGTCGTCAGCGCCGAATATTTCGCGGTATGAGCGGCCCTTATTTTCGTCCTCGCCGGGGCCGATCTGATGCAGCACGGCTGTGTT
>JAISDP010000079.1 GCA_031264715.1 Bacteroidales bacterium | reverse complement strand
GTTTCATTTTAATACATTTTTGATGATACAAACAACATTTCTAAAAATTTAATTATTACAAAATTATTATTTTTTTGCTTTTGTTTTCGGCGTCAAGGCTTCACCGTTCGCTGTACAGTTAGCCGAAAGCAACCTGTTGTGTTGTTCCTTCGTCTGCAGCTCGCCGCAGCGACCGAAAATAATGTAGCGATAACGGTAATGTCTGATGTGCTTATTTTTGAATACATGCTTATTTTGATTTAAAACTGCGGGAAAAGAGAAACTCTCCCTGTTTTTCATACACTTCAGCAGAAAAAAGCGCATATTATCCACCTTTTCCAATGCCTTGGAATTGATTAACCGGTAAAATACGTCCTGTATAGCATCTACGCAATCGTCGTGAGAGAATCCGAGTCCGATGCCGTAGCTATACATAGCGTCATGATATTGTCCATAAGTAACTTCTATCTTCAATTTTTGTATATTCTAAGGTTTATGCTCAACTAAGGTTTACTATAATATGGTAGTATAGACTATAGACCCGTATAGTAGACCCTAAAAATTTTTTTTCGTTATCACTTTTTCGGATATTTTTTTCATTTTTTCCCACTACTGTCCGGTAATATGTGTAGCGAAATACCTTGGCGGGTCTGGCGACCCTGATAGTCATTTGCGTAAGCTTGCGTTTCCCGACCTGTCAGGAGTCAAACCAATATTGTATCGTTGACGCGACACCAGGTTTTGGATATATTATTCGCCGGAAGACTTTAAATTACTTTATGATAACGGAATAACAATCAACCGTGGAAACCTGTGTTGTTTATTGACGGGGGGGGCGCCAAAAGATTCGGCAAGGCTAACGGTGGTGATACGGTTCGCCGCGGAGGATCGTAAAAGCCCTGTACACCTGTTCGCATACCAGCAGGCGGATCATTTGATGCGAGAACGTTAACTGCGAAAACGAAACCTGTCCGTTAGCCCGTTGGTATACCCTCCCGGAGAACCCGAACGGGCCGCCAACCACCAGTACAAGGCGCTTCACGCTGGCCGACATCTTTTCTTGCAGGAACATGGTCAAGCCTTCCGAAGAATAACTCATTCCGCGCTCGTCCAGCAGGTACACCTCATCCGATGGCATAATCCGGTCGAGAATAGCGTCGCCTTCTATTTCCTTTTGTTTCTCCATATCCTGTTTCGGCAGATTTTTGGGCGCCGGGATGATTTCAATCGACAGGGATATGTAATGTTTCAGGCGTTTCACATATACGTCGATACCTTCCTGTAACCAGCTTTCAGTAGTTTTGCCAATCCAGAGGAACGTGATCTTCATCGTTTATTCGTCATAACCGGGTCGCTCATACGGATAACGTAACATATGTATTTTCCTGACCTCCCGGTACAAAATACTTTTCAACTGCTCGATGTTGTTTTTCTGCCTGGCCGAAATAAATACATTCAAGCGGTTGTTACGCGCCATCCATGTTTGTTCCAACTCTTCCAGGCTGATATTTTCGTCCGTTTTGGGCGTAAGGTCGTCATCGTCCTTCCGGATGTATTGATATTTGTCGATCTTGTTGAAAATCATGATTGTCGGCTTGTCCTGCGCTTTGAGGTCGTACAGGGTTTGATTGACAATGTCGATCTGTTCCTCGAAACGCGGGTGCGAAATATCCACCACATGAGCCAGAATATCGGCTTCGCGTACCTCGTCCAATGTCGATTTGAACGATTCAACCAGGTGATGCGGCAGCTTGCGGATAAAACCTACCGTGTCGGTCAACAGGAGCGGCAAAGTATTGATCGCCACTTTGCGTACCGTAGTATCTAAGGTTGCGAAAAGTTTATCCTCCGCAAAAACCTCCGATTTGCTCAGCAGGTTCATCAGCGTCGACTTACCCACATTCGTGTATCCAACAAGGGCTACGCGTACAATATTTCCCCGGTTCTTCCGCTGGATCACCATCTGCCGGTCAATCTTCTTCAACTGCTCTTTAAGCCGTGCAATCTTGTCGCGGATAATACGGCGGTCGGTTTCTATTTCCGATTCCCCCGGTCCGCGGCTGCCGATACCTCCCTGCTGCCGCTCGAGGTGCGTCCACATGCGTGTGAGGCGTGGCAGCAAGTACTGGTATTGCGCCAGCTCTACCTGGGTTTTGGCATAGGATGTCTGCGCCCGTTTCGCAAAAATATCGAGAATCAGGTTGGTGCGGTCGAGTATCTTACATTCCAGCGACTTTTCGATATTACGCAGTTGCGAGGGCGACAGGTCGTCGTCGAAAATCACCAGGCCTACGCCGTTTTCCTTGATATACTCGTGGATTTCATTCAACTTGCCTGCTCCCACAAAAGTAGCAGGATTGGGCGTATCCATCCGTTGCATGAATTGTTTCACAGGTACGCCGCCTGCGGTTTCCGTAAGGAAAACCAGCTCCTTCAGGTATTCCTCGGCTTCGGCTTCCTTTTGCCCGGATGTGATGATTCCCACCAAAACCGTTTTTTCGGGTTCTCGTGCTGTTACCAGATTTTGGGGCATATAAATAATTGATAAATTGGGCAAACGAATATAACTCGCATATTGACTTGATTTTAA
>JAISDP010000262.1 GCA_031264715.1 Bacteroidales bacterium | reverse complement strand
ATTTCCGAAATGACGGTTGCTTCGTCCAATTACTGGAACATTATTCACGGAGCAAAAGAGGGAGAAGCTGCACAGGACACCGAAGGCATACAGATCATGCAGACACTGGGCGCCAACATGGCATGGCTTCTGAAATCACAACAAGCCAACGCTAATGCGACGCCTCCGCCATCCGGAAGGGTAATGCTGAACTTTATACGGTAGATCGTAAGATGACGGGATTGGGTCGATATGAACCGATATGTCTTCTACCGACATGTCATCCCTGACGGGATTTCGCCGAATGATGGAACGTTGCCCGTCAGGGCATTCATATCCATAGAATCGATACGGAAAACACCAACGAAATCTCCGTAGGAGATTCATCATGTGAAACCCCATACGGAGTTTAATTTGGGGAGCTTTATGTAGACATACATGAATAGAGTTTGAAAAAAATTTGGCTGTATACAGACATACATGGATAGAGTTTGAAAAAAATTTAGCTGTATACAGACATACATGGATAGAGTTTAAAAAAAATTTGGCTCTATACAGACATACATGGACAGAGTTTGAAAAAAATTTGGCTGTATACAGACCTACATGGATAGAATTTAAAAAAAAATTGGCTTTATGTAGACATACATGCACAGAATTTGAAAAAAGAATGGCCTTATGTAGATCTACATGCATAGAATTTGAAAAAATTGGCTGTATGTAGACATACATGGACAGGATTTGAAAAAAATTGGCTTTATATTGACAAACATAGATGGTTTTTGAACAAAAGGCGGTTTTATATCGTGCGCGGGCTAAAATTATGATATGAAATTTGGTTTGCTCAGCGAGGAAGCAAGCATGATGATCGTCATCCTGATTCGGCGGAAGGTCAAGATCGTTGTCGGGGCTGGGAAATTCTTCACTCCGTCTTCAAACTCTTCGCCGGGTTAACTGTTGCTGCTTTAATGGCTTGTATGCCCACCGTAAGCAGTGTAAGCAGGACGGTGATCACTGCTGCCGCTGCAAACATCCACCAACCGAGGGAAATACGGTAGGCGAAATCCTGCAACATGCCATCCAGCCAATAGTAAGCCAACGGAAAGGCGATCAACAGGGCAATACCAACCAGGACGAGAAATTCGCGGGAAAGCATTATGACAATGTCCGTCACACCGGCGCCAAGAACTTTCCGGATTCCTATCTCCTTGAATTTCGTTTCGGCAGTATAGGTAATCAAGCCCAATAGCCCCAGGCACGAAAGAAAAACGGCAATGATGGAAAAAATACCGAACAAAAGCCCCGTGCGAACGTCCTCACGATACTGACGGTCGAATGTTTCGTCCAAAAACGCGTAATTGAATGAATACGAGGTATTGTAGTTGTTCCATATGCTTTCGACGGCGGCAATAGCCTGTTGCGCCTTACCCTCGGCGGTTCGCACATAAAGCGTGTGTCGTCCCTCGGCCGACTGGTAATATATAACCATCGGGGTGATCTCTTGATGAAGACTTTTAAAATGGAAATTCTTAACCACGCCAACGATCCTGATCCCCTCCACCCGTTTACCGACCGGGTCTTCCATACCCATTGCCCGGACAGCGGCTTCATTCAATATAAATTGCAGTTCATCGGTGGATGTTATTCCGGTTCCCTCCGCCAGCGGAATGTCCATCACACGTATAAACGAAGTGTCGGCACGTTCCTGGACTAATGATACCTGTCCGTCGCCCGTTTTTCCTTCCCAGTCGCCGAACATGGTACCTGAAGTTACCTGGGTGATGTTTTCGCTGCCATAGGTTATTCCCACAATCGCATCCTGTTGCATCAATTCCGACTTGATCGCGTCAAAATGCGCCGCCATGTCATAAAGCCGGCAGGTGAATACCTGTTCCCTGTCGAATCCAAGGTCTTTCTGGCGTATGTAGTTCATCTGCGCTTTCAGCACAATGGTTCCCACAATCAATGCAACCGAAGAAACAAACTGCAACACTACCAAAATCCTCCTGAAAACAACGCTTCCCCTTTTCACGTTCAATCCCTGAATCATGCCCAGTGGCCTGAAAGAGGCAAGCATCCACGAAGGATACATCCCTGCAAGCAGGGTCACCAGCAGCAACATCCCTCCGTATATCAGCCATACTCCCGGGTTGAGCCAGTTCAGGACGATTGCTTTCCCCGCCAGCTGGTTATATGCCGGCAGCAGGAGCATATTCAGCAGGGCGGCAATGACAACGGCTATGACAAACAGCGCCACCGCTTCGGCAATCAGTTGTCCGAACAGCCGCAGCTTACGCGCCCCGATCACTTTTCGCAACCCTATCTCGCGATGACGTTTTGATGAGCGCGCCGTAATCAGGTTCACATAATTGACGCACGCAATGCACAGGATCACCATGGCGATCCACCGGAAGATACGTACTGTTTTGATTCCTGCCGGCTCTCCGTCAAGGGTATACAGATACAGGTTCACCAGCGGCTGAAGCGTAAACGATCGAATATCCTGCAACATCGTTTGTTTTCCCGTCACAGTTTCGGCCAGCTGCCTGACATCGGTACCCGGTTTCAACCGGAGATACGTGAGAAATTCGCAGCCCTGCCAGCCATCGATGGCTTCCAGGTAAAACAGGCGAACCCAATCCGTAGTTCCGTTGAGCGCCCGGTACCGGCAGATCATCTCGGCGCGGGGCACGGACGTGTTGCGCGGCATATCCTTCATCACGCCTGCTACGTGAAGGTCCTTCCATCCCTCAAGGTTAACGGTTCTACCCACAGGATCCTCATTGCCGAATATTTCGCGCGCCAGACTCTCGCTGATCACCACATCATCGGGATTTCGCAATATGTCGCTTTTCTCGCCCCTTACAAGAGGAAAGTTGAAGAATGTAAAAAAACTGCTGTCGGACAGTAATATCGGCTTCATTCCCGTTCTTATGCCTTCCGCCTGCAAATAACCGGCATCAATCTCCCTGATCCTGCAATACGATTCCACATCACTGAAATCCTGTGCGGCTACCGGACCAAACAAACCCGACGAAAGCCTTGTCGACGAGGAACCGGCATCGCTCCTGAAATGGGCAACGGTCATGTAGATGTCCCCGGCGTCCTCATGAAAACGGTCGTAACTCAACTCGTCCTGCATCCACAGTACAATGAAAGTACACGTAGCCAGACTCACCGCTAACCCGGTGATGTTAATGACAGAATATAACCCGTTACGACGCAGGTTACGAATTGTTATTTTCAAATTTCTAAACATGATCGTTTTATAATTTATTTTATTTTAAGCCCCACCCCAACCCTCCCAGCCCCACCCCAACCCTCCCCTAAGGGGAGGGAGTCAGGCGCTACTCACAGGTTGTGGAGATCAGGCTCGGTTTATAATTTATTTATATTAAGCCCCACCCCAACCCTCCCCCAAGGGGAGGGAGTCAAGTGCTCCTCACAAGTTGTGGAGATCAGGCTCGTTTTATAATTTAATCTACTATTACTATTTATTACTATTACTAACTGCATTTGTTTTTGATGTAACGCACTATCCTTTGCGAAGCGCCTTCTCCTCTCCCTTAGGGGGAGGCTGGGAGGGGGCTATTTATTTTTGATGTAACGCACTGTCTTTGCGAAGCGCCTTCTCCTCCCCCTTCGGGGGAGGTTGGGAGGGGGCTTCGGGGTTACTCCGTTTTCAAACTCTTCACCGGGTTGGCTGTTGCTGCTTTAATAGCTTGGCAAACAACTGCTATCAGGGCAATAAAAGCTGAAATGAACAGCGCCAGGGCAAATACTGCCCAACCGATCTGTATCCGGTAAGCAAAATTTTCCAGCCATTTGCGTATCAACCACCAGGCTACAGGCCAGGCGATCACATTGGCGACCAGTATTTGTACCGCCGTGCGCCGGAGCAAAAGTTGCAGCACGTCAGAAATGGACGCGCCTAACACCTTCCGAATACTGATCTCTTTTTTCCGCTGTTCGATGGTATACGCCATCAGGCTCAACATCCCCAGCGTCGCCAATACAATCGCAATAAAGGAAAAACTGAAGAACAGCATCCGGAATTGCTGTTCCGCTTTATACTGGCTGTCGTATACATCATCGAAAAAGCGGTACTCAAAGGGTACATCGGGATTCACTTCCTTCCATACTTCTTTAACATGACCGATCAGGGAAGTCACGCCGGTCGAACCGAATTTGACGGAAACATCGGAAAACAGGCCGGCGCCTTCCGGTTGACAGGTAATGATCAGCGGCTGAATCTCACTGTACAGCGATTCATAATGAAAATCCCGGACGACTCCGATGACTTCATAATTACCGTTGCGGTTGATGTGTTTTCCGACGGCGCCGTCATTCCAGTCCAGTAACTTGGCCAATGCCTCATTGATCACATAACAGGTCTTATCGGCATCACCGCCATTAAAAAATCTACCCGACTTTAGCGTGATCCCGTATACCTCAAGAAAGTTTTCGTCCGCATCCAATACTTTAATCACCATCACATCCGTCATTCCTTCGGGAAAATAGCCGTTTGACGTTATCCATCCTGCCGGAACATCCGATGACGCAGACACTGCCGATACTCCGGGCAAGTTTTCCAACCGATGCTTCAATAAGGGTTCGCGTCGAGCAATGACATCATTTTCAAGGGGAAGGATCAGGATACCATCCCGGTTCATCCCTGTATCCTTCCTGTTGATAAACGACAGTTGGCCGGAAATAACCAGGGTGCTTACAATCAATCCTGTCGAAATAGCAAATTGTGCAACAATCAGTGCATTTTGCACCCTGTGCCTGTTCATTTTCTGCACGCCGCCTCCTTTTGCCGCATCGCCAAGCGGAAGCGCGGACAGGCGGAGCGCCGGGTAACTTCCTGCAAGGACGCCAATCAATACCGTTAACAGGAATACGCCCCCGACGATCTGCAAATTCGGAAAAACGAAATCCGTCACAGGCGTTCCCGATAATTGGACATAAAAGGGGTTCAATAACCAAAACAGCAGCAGGGACCATACGAATGCGGTAAGACTGACCAGGAGGGATTCCCCCAGGAACAACTTTACAAGATCCGTCTTTCGCGCGCCAATGAGCTTTCTCACACCGGCCTCCCTGATCCGGCGCAACGACCGGGCTGCCGTCAGGTTCACAAAGTTGATCCCCGCCACAACAAGAATCAGCAATGCGACGATGCTAAATATCCAAAGATTCATCCGTAATGACTTCGACTCGGAACTGTGATGCAGGTGCACATCCCGCACCGCCTGTAAACTTCCTTTCAGTTCGACGCTTACTTTGGAATATTCTTCTCCAATGTGCGTCCAAATCAACCGGTTGATTTTATCTTCAACATCTGCCAGTTGCGATGGATGGCTGACCTGCACAAATGTGGCAAACTGGTTGCCTCCCCTCCATCCGAAAAAATGAGCCGGCATCATGCGTTCAAATGTTGGGAATGAAGCCAGCGCTTCAAAGTTAAACTGCGAATTGGCCGGAAGATCCGCGAGCACGCCCGTAACTGAAAACGGCATGTCGCCATTGACCATGATGCTCTTGCCCACAGGATTCTCCCTGCCAAACAGGTTTTTTGCCGCTTTTTCGGTTAATACCACCGTATAGGGAGCGCTCAATGCCGTATTGATGTCTCCCTCCACCAGCGGAAAGGTAAAAAGTTTCAGGAAACTGCTGTCGGCAAAATAAACCCGATTCATTTTCAACAATTGCTCTTCGTACGATGCCATCACCGTTCGCGGAGAAGAAAAACAGGAAACCGCCTCCGCTTCGGGCAGTTCAGCTCTAATTGCCGGCGCCAGGGCAGCAACGAATTGAGCCTGTTCGCCCATTAATTTTCCGCCCTGCTTCAACTCAATGGACACCTGATAGAGCTTATCTCCATTCACATGGAAATCATCATAATGCGATTCCTGCCACAGATAAACCGTAATGTACAAAACCGCCGTCAAACCGATGGCCAGACCTGCAAGATTGATCCATGAAAAAGCCCTGTCGCGTTTTAAATACCTGAATGTGGATACTAAAGATTTCATTTTGTTTAGGATTTGAAGCCCAACCAGCCCCAACAGCCCCACCCCAACCCTCCCCTAAGGGGAGGGAGTCAGGCGCTACTCACAGGTTGTGGAGATCAGGCTCGTTTTTATATTAAGCCCCACCCCAACCCTCCCCCAAGGGGAGGGAGTCAAGCGCTACTCACAGGCTGTGGAGATCAGGCTCGTTTTATAATTTAATTTAATTTAATTTAATCTACTATTGATTACTAACTGCATTTGTTTTTGATATAACGCACTATCTTTTAAGAAGCGCCTTCTCCTCCCCCTTGGGGGGAGGTTGGGAGGGGGCTTCGGGGGCTTAGGGGCCCTTCACCAGCAATTCCTGCACATCCCCGTAATTCTCATAGCTGTTCACCACCACTTGATCGCCGGGTTGCAGGCCATCGAGCACCTCGTAATAGTCCGGGTTCTGTCGTCCGATGCGAATATCCGTGCGGTATGCCTTGTTGCCGTCCCTGACGAGCTTGAAGATCCAGTTGCCGCCTGTTTGCTGGTAGAAACCGCCACGCGGGATAATCAGCGCTTCGGTTTCGTCGCTCAAGGCGATGCGTATCTGCAACGACTGTCCGCGACGGATATTGTCGGGAACGCTGCCCTGGAAAAGCATATCCACGGCAAAGCGTCCGGCGGTCACTTGCGTATACACCTTCTTGATCGCCAGCGTATAAAGACTGTCGCCACGTTTGTATTGCCCCTCGAGTCCGGCATAGATACGCGAGATGTAGTGTTCGTCCACATCCACGCGCACCTTGAACCCGCTCAGCACATCTACCTGGCCGATCCGTTCGCCCTTATTCTTGCTCTGGCCGATTTCGGCGTCGAGCGAGGTCAGCTGCCCGTCTACAGGGGCGCATACGGTCAAGTCGGCAATCTTGCGGCGCATCAGTTCCAATGCATTCTGCGAACCTGTATTCGTCAGGCTCAACTGCTCCATCTGTTGCAGCACCGCAATGGAGTCCTGCTTGAGGATTTCCATCATCAACTGTCTTTTTTCCAGGTAATATTCATATCTGTTCTTCGATTCCTGGTATTCCTGCGGCGCAATATTTTTCTGCGCCATCAGTTTGCTGTTCAGATCATAGATCCGTTTGGCCTCCTTCAACGAACTTTCCACGTCCACAGCCATGGTCAATTTCGAGATGGTATTCTGTCGCGCGGCATTCTGCGATATCTGCGATTGCACCAACAGGTTATAAACTGCCGATTCCTGTGTAACCAGGTTCATTTCAAGGTCGGTATTCTTCAATTTCAAAATCGGCTGTCCCCGGGTAAGCACCGCGCCGTCTTCTACGAAGATCTCTTCCACCCGGCCGCCTTCCTGCAAATCGAGGAAGATGGTTGATATCGGCTGTACGATACCCGTTACGGGGATAAACTCGCGGAACGCAGCGTTTTTGGCTGTGGCGATGGTCATCCGTTCAGCGTCTACATTCAGCTTCGACTTACCCGAAGCGCTCACAATCACAAATACGATGAGCGCTGCTAAAGCTACGATCCCACCAATCATGGCGATCTTTCCGGGCGTCCATTTTTTCTTTTTGATGATACGGTCCATGGTTTACAATTTTTGATTTTTGAATCTCTTTTCCCAAGAGAATCAAGACATGTGCCAAAAACGCATTGACCTGCGAATAAGACAATTATAAATAAGTCCTTTTCGCAAACTGTACGAAAACGAACAGTTTTTGTTCGGTAATGATACAATAAACGGAAAATAGAAAATTGTCAATTTTGCGTAGAATCACTCAAAAAGTAAATGCAATGGAACCAAACCATACAAGGAATACGAGCCGGACGACAAAATTCATGAAGTGCGTATTCCGTGAAGAAATTCTGAAATTTCAAATGACCTGTCAGCAGCTTCGCAGCCCGACAGGTCGTTATTGCAGTGACCTGACAGGCCTGACAGGGTCAAACCGATATTATATTAGGTTTTATGAAGTCAATTTTAAACTTTGGGGTTCACTTCGATCCCCAATTCCTTTAATTGTTCGCCGGAAATCAACGAAGGGCTGTCGATCATTACGTCGCGGCCTGCATTGTTTTTCGGGAAGGCGATGGTATCGCGGATGCTGTCCAATCCTGCAAACATCGATACCAGGCGGTCGAAACCGAAAGCAATACCTCCGTGGGGTGGCGCGCCGTACTTGAAAGCATTCAACAGAAACCCAAACTGGTATTCGGCCTGTTCGGGTGTGAAGCCCAGCGTCTGGAACATTTTGTGCTGCAACGTACGATCGTGGATACGAATGGATCCGCCACCCAATTCTACGCCGTTCATCACGCAGTCGTATGCATTGGCCCGGATACGGCCCGGATCGGTATCAAAGCAGGGAATATCTTCCGGTTTGGGCGAAGTAAACGGGTGGTGCATGGCATAGAAACGCTTCGTTTCGTTGTCCCACTCGAACAGTGGGAAATCGATCACCCACAGCGGCGCATATTTATTTTTGTCGCGGAGGCCGCAGCGATCGCCCATCTCAAGCCTCAGCGCGCCTAATTGTGCCTGCGTCCTGTTGCGTTTTCCCGCCATGACCAATAGCAGGTCGCCGGGCTGCACACCTGACAGGTTGCCCCATTCTTTCAACCGGTCGGGGGTAAAAAATTTGTCAACAGACGATTGTACAGTTCCATCAGCATTGAACTTGGCATAGATCAATCCTTGCGCACCAATTTGCGGACGTTTTACAAAATCTGTCAACTCGTCGGTTTGCTTCCGGGTGTAACCGGCGCATCCGGGCGCACATATCGCTCCCACATACTCGGCGTTATCGAATACACTAAATCCTTTGCCTTTAGCAAGCGCCGAGAGATCGTGTATCTTCATGCCGAAACGCAGGTCAGGCTTATCACTGCCATAGGAATCCATCGCCTCGTTGAAACACATCCGCGGGAAAGGCTTATCCAGCGTAACGCCTTTGACTGCCTGGAACAGGTGGCGCACCAATCCTTCGAAAGTATCAAGGACATCATCCTGTGTTACGAACGACATTTCGCAGTCGATCTGTGTAAATTCGGGCTGCCGGTCGGCACGCAGGTCTTCATCGCGGAAACATTTCACAATCTGGAAATAACGGTCGAAACCGGCCACCATCAATATCTGCTTGAATGTCTGCGGCGACTGCGGCAATGCATAAAACTGACCGCGGTTCATGCGCGACGGCACCACGAAATCGCGCGCGCCTTCGGGCGTTGACTTCATCAGCACGGGCGTTTCTATTTCCAGAAATTGCCGGCTGTCCAGGTATTTCCGCACTTCCTGCGCCATGCGGTGACGCAGTTCGAGGTTACTGCGGACGGCGCTGCGCCGCAAGTCCAGATAACGGTATTTCATGCGTAACTCATCGCCGCCGTCGGTATCGTCTTCGATGGTAAAAGGCGGCAACTCCGCTTTGTTCAGAATGGTGATCCTGCTCGCTATAATTTCGATTTCGCCTGTAGGCATTTTCAGGTTCTTGTTGCTGCGTTCGGCAACAATGCCTTCGACCTGTATTACATATTCGCGTCCCAGCGCTCGCGCTTCATTGCACAAATCAACATTGGTTTCCATATTGAAAAACAATTGTGTGATGCCGTAGCGGTCGCGCAAATCCACAAAGGTAAGCCCGCCCAGGTCTCGTGTGCGCTGTACCCATCCCGACAGGGTAACAGGTTGTCCTACATGATTGATATTAAGTTCTCCACAGGTATTTGTCCGGTACATATATTGTTATTTTGAAATCAATTGAACGAGTCGCAAAGATAATAAGTATTTATTTATAGAAAGCAGGCATCGCAATTAGCAGTGGCAACGCCCAAAAACCTTATTTCTACCTTATTTCCCAAACAAAACAACCTCGGTAGCCCGGAAATCACATATACAATAACCTAATTACCTGATTGATACACGTATTTCGCTTTTACAGGATTCATGTCAAATTTAATAAGTTTGTTTATCCACGAATTGCACAAGAAAAGAGCAGATAACGATTTAAAAAGGCCAGAGTTGACTGCGTGTAAGCATAAGTTGACCGCGGATAAGCATAAGTTGACCGCGGACATGCATGAGTTGATTGCGAGTAAGCATAAGTTGACCGCGGATAAGCATGAGTTGATTGCGGACAGGCATAAGTAAATCGCGAGTAAGCATAAGTAAACCGCGGACAGGCGTAAGTTGATCGCGGACAGGCATGAGTTATCCGGGAATAAGCGTGCGTAACGTGGAAGTACGTTTACGGAAAGAGAAAACTTTCTCGAACTTACATTATATAAATAATTCTTTTATCAATAAGTATGAAAACGATGCCTATAAGCGCCGAATAGAAGATATACCAGGTTAAGGGCGTATATGCTTTAGGTGAAATGCCCAGCTTGCGGTAGTTATACCACATGAGTATAAATTTTTCCAGAATATGTATCAGGCCCGAACCCAATGCAATGCCTACTACGCCATATTTATACTGTACAAGGTAAAGCGAAAGCGGGATATTCAATGCAATCTCGATAATAGCCGCCCACATCAGGATACGTGTCTTTTTCAGCCCGATAAGGATCGTCTGGGGAAATACTACCCGGCTGATGATCATCAGCTGGTACACCATGAACACGTCGGCGCTGCGGTAAAATTCCGGGTTAAAGAGTACCCGTCCATACAGCACGTTGCTGAATATCATCACCAGGATGGATAAAGGATACAGTATGTGCATTTGCCGAAGCGACTTTGTCTTGATCTCCGCCAGCACATGGGGTATGTTCTTCTTGACGGAAAAAGCAGGGATCAACGCATTGTTCAATCCTGACGTCATCATCACCACAAAGGGTAACTCCTTGCATCCGTAGCGAAAAATTGCAAAATCCTTGGCATCAAAGGCAATGGTTGCCACAAGGCTGTCTACATACTGCGTAGAACCGCTGAGCAAGGCGCTGAACATAATGGGATAGCCCACGTACAGGTTATTGAGGATAAACGGCATGGATAACCTGAACTCGGCATGGCGGAACAGCAGGAACAGCAGGAACAGGAAACGCAGCGCGTTGACAAAAATCAGCCCCCAGATGGCCGCTTCGAGCCCCATACCCGACATTACAGGCACACATACCGCAAGTATCTGCACAATAGTAGAAATGATGCCATACCAGAAAATATGCCGCGGCTTGTCCTGTATCAGGAAAATATGTTCGATAAGCGGCGAGGTATTGCTCAGGATGAAGTAGATGATCAGCAGGCCGGGATAGGGTATTTTGGGCGTTTCGGTGTGTGTGGCAGTATAGCCGTACATCAGCAGGATGAGCAGTGCAAAAGCGATGCTGAAAGCCAGCAGCAGGATGAAGGCATTGAACAGCTCGGGCGACTTGCCTTCCACCCGTTTGTGCTGCACAAAAGCCCTGCTGCGTTGCGACAACGGCAGGAATGATTGCAGGATACCCGTTACCCAGAAATAACTAAGGGCGCCATTGATGAACATCAACATTTCCCAACTGCCAATGTCTTCGGGAGACAGTGGTACCTTGGTGAAATAAATACTGATAGCTAAAAAACACAGGAACCGCAGAAACTGGAATGTCTGGAGCGCCGAAATGTTATTTATTTTGAAAGGTAATGCCACACCAGGTTATTTTTCCAGACGAAACATATCCGGCACGATACAGATAGATGACATGCCATTTTATTTATTGTGAGTGTTATTGGCAATAAACACAAAATCATTCCAACATTAAAGAACGATGCAAATATAAACAAGAATTTTGCAACAAAGGTTATGCGGATCAAAAATAATATTATCTTTGCCCCCGCAAAATAAAATGGTGGATGTAGCTCAGCAGGTTAGAGTAGCGGATTGTGGTTCCGTTGGTCGTGGGTTCGAATCCCATCTTCCACCCAGGGCTAAGGCAAAAGCCGTCAAATTCAATAAATTTGACGGCTTTTGTCGTTTTTGTTTGCCTGGACAAAAAGATAAAAGTCAAAAAAGACAGTCTGACGGTCTACTTGAGTCCAAAGCCGATCCTCACCCCGGTCAGGAACACGGCTCCGGTATATCCGTACGATAACATGTATTTATTGAAGGGTTGTTTGCCGCTTTCCGCAAAGCTATGCCGATAGGCGAGTCCTGCGAACATGTCGAAAAGAAAGGCCCGCCGGGTTGGTATCTGGTATCCGAAATATGTATTGATCCCCAGCCGGTTGATGTGTTGCGTACGGTAATCCAATCCGTATTCGTGATATTCAAGGCCATCTTCGGTGTAATCCGTCCAAACCCGGCCCCAATACCGGATGCCGAAGCAGGCGTACGACAGCCCGGCGGCAAGGTAGAACGACCGTGCAGGATTGATGAACCGCTTGTAGTTCACATCCAGCCCGCCGCCCCTTATTTTCGAACAGGGTTCGCGTATTATATCTCCCTCGAGAAAGCCCGTATGATAATAATCATCCCCATCATAGTAATAATCGGGATGGTTGGCATTTCCCTTAAAGGAACAGTACACGGCCGGACCGAACTGCAACCATCCGGGACCGTCGCCCAGGCGCATTTCGTAATCGAAACGCAAGGCAGAATTGAAGAATTGCATGGGTTGTATCGCAAAAGTATACTTTTTCTGACTCGATGCATACCGTTGGCAGTACGGATCATCGGATGCATCCTGTGCATGCAAACCGGCGGAACACGCTGCCAGCAATAATAAATACAGGTTTTTTCTCATGGCATTACTGTTTGATCTCTATTTTACTCACAAATTTCAGATTCGCGCCGGCGTAGTCGAATTGAAACAGGCCTTCCTTTGCGATCAGCATCAACAGGCCGTTTAGCGGGATGACATCGTAAGCCGAGCGGATGTTCACTTCGTCAATATCGGCAAGGTCGTCTACCTGCTTGATGTTTATCGGATCGGATATGTTAAACACCTTCAAGCCCCTGTCGCAAACGAACAGTTTTTCCCCGTCGATGCCCAACCCTGTGGGGCCATTCAGTTGTACCGTCCGTTTCAGCTCCGGCTTCAACGGGTTGCTGATGTCATATATATCCAATACGTTATTGACGCTGGCGCCGCAACTGGAAAAATTTGTGTTCAGCGTCACATAAGCAAATTTGTCCTGCGCCACCACGGGATCGCAACTTCTGATATGATCCACCTGGGCTAAGCGTACCGGAAACCGGGGCTCGCGGATGTCGTATACATACATCCCGCTGCGCGAACCGACGAACAGCAGCGTATCCATCGGGAAAACGGTTTCGATGTCGAATCCGACATATAAATCCCTTTGGTAGGAATATTTCGGGTTTGCCGGATCTGCAATATTGAAGATTTTCAACGTATCGGAGGAAACCGTATACAGAAAGTCGTTCCTGATGGCAAATCGCGCCATCGATCCGCCCTTGCCTTCGGACGTTTCCAAAATAAAGCCGTCGCCTCCGTCTACTGAGCATGAGGCTGCAAGTACTGTCATAACAAGAGCAAAGCATCCTGTATTTTTCATCATTTGATTTGTTTAGCTCGCTTTGCGCGAATTTTCAATTATTTCTTCCATTCCACAATCACGTATCCCTCCGGACGGTTTGAATATCCGGAGTAATAAAAACCGTCGGGCGACGACGGTTCGGGAAAAACGTTCCGGATACGATGGGTTACCTGCCTTTTATCCAGGTCAAAACTCACAAGGTCAACAGCGTTGTCTAAGTACAATATATTCTCTTTCACAGCCATATCAATGCATCCGGGCGCAAGGATAAAGCCTTCGTTGACCGGCCGGGTGGGGTCGGCGTTGTTGATCACGTGTACGCCCTTGTAACGTTCGTTTACATAAATGTAGGGAGCGCGGTAATAGATTTTCCCGGTCTGTTTCATATCTCGTGCTCCGGGAATATACTTTACCGAATTGTTCAGCGTTTCGCGGCTCATGAAAACCGGCGTATATGTCTCGCCGTTATCCGATACAAAAGCCGTACCGGCAAGGGACACAATAATCAATAACAGAATTACTTTTTTCACTTGGCGTATGTTTTTATAATTTAAGATGCAACATGGTTACAAACGTTGCGTCTGATATTATGATAATTTATTTTTACTTTTGCAAAATTGAGGTGATTAAAAAGCAAAGGTAATCATATTGGTTTTTCAATCTTCATTTTTATGGTTTCAGTTAAAGATGTTTGTTCGTGCATTGAAGAATTTGCCCCGCTTTCCTGCCAGGAATCGTGGGACAATTGCGGCTTGCTGGTTGGAAATCCCGGGCAGACCGTTGGCAAAGTATTGTTAACTGTTGATGTTACCGAAGCGGTAGTTGCCGAAGCGGTAGATGTGCAGGCTCAGATGATCGTCAGCCACCACCCGTTGATCCTGCCGGGTATCAAGCAACTGACCGGCAGCACCGATGTACAGCGCGCCATTATGCTGGCTGTCAAAAAAGACATTGCTGTATATGCCGCACATACCAGCATGGATGTGGCGCCGGGCGGGGTGAGCTACCGTATGGCCGAAAAACTCGGGCTTGGCAACCTGCAAGCGCTTTTACCGCAAGGTTCGGGATTGCAAAAACTGGTGACCTGCATCCCGGCAAGCCATTTCGAGCAGGTACGCCAGGCCATTTTCGAAGCCGGTGCAGGGCATATCGGCAATTACGACTCGTGCGGCTACAGTGTGGAAGGAAATGGTACATTCCGCGCATTGGATGGCGCCCATCCCTTTGTCGGCCGGCACGGAACGCTGCATACCGAGCGCGAGCTGCGTTTCGAAACCGTATTCCCGTCACGCCTCAATGAGCAAATAGTAGCAGCGCTCATCAACAGCCATCCCTACGAAGAACCGGCCTTTGATATTTATGCTTTGCAGAATACCGACACGCGGGCAGGTTTGGGTGTGACAGGTATGCTGCCCGGCCCCGTGAGCGAACTTCATTTTCTGAAAAAGCTGAAGGAAACATTTTTAGCGCCCGTCGTCAGGCATACTAACCTGCGCGATAAGGAAATATTACGGGTAGCGCTGTGTGGCGGCAGCGGCAGTTCATTGCTGACAAATGCCATCCGTTGCAAAGCCGATGTGTTTGTGACGTCCGACTTCAAATATCACCAGTTTGCCGGCGCCGAACAGGACATTTTGGTGGCCGACATAGGGCATTTTGAGAGTGAACAGTTTACAAAAGAAATTTTTCATGAAGTACTTATGAAAAAATTCCCTAATTTTGCAACGCATTTTTCAAAAGTAAAAACCAATCCGATAAATTATTTATAAAATATGGTTGCCGAAAAGAATAAGGTTGTTGATGTACAGGAATTGCCGATCGAAGATAAGTTGAAAGCGTTGTACCGGTTGCAGCAAGTACATTCCGAGATTGATAAAATCAATATCCTCCGGGGCGAATTGCCGCTCGAAGTGCAGGATTTGGAAGACGAAATAGCCGGCTTGCACACGCGTATCAAAAATTTCCAGGACGAAATCAAGCAAATGGACACAGCAGTCGCCAACAAGAAAAATGAGATTGTGAACGCCCAAAACCTGATCAAGAAATACCAGGAACAGCAGAATAACGTCCGGAACAACCGTGAATTCGATTCCCTGTCCAAGGAAATCGAGTTCCAGACGCTCGAAATAGAACTGTGCGAAAAGCGTATCCGCGAATTTATGGTGCAAAACGCCGAAAAGCAGGAGGTCATCAACAATGCGAAGAAATTGATGGACGACCGCAGAGCCGACCTGAAAGGTAAACAGAGCGAGTTATCGGACATCTCTTCCGATACCGAAAAAGAAGAACAGTTGCTGGTGAAAAAGGCAGCGGAGATCGAAGCCATGATCGAACCCCGCCTGATCAACGCCTACAAACGCATCCGCTCGAATGCACGCAACGGTCTGGCAGTGGTGACCGTGCAGCGCGACGCTTGCGGCGGTTGTTTCGCCAACATTCCTCCCCAACGCCAGTTGGACATCCGCTCGCGCAGGAAAGTAATCGTGTGCGAATATTGCGGACGTATCCTGGTAGACAACCCCGACGAAGTCAAAAACCCTCAGCTCGGCAAAGCCAGTTAAGAGTGAAGAATGGTCTTCAAACTTTAAACTTTAAACCCTTTTGCGTCATGAATCGTAGATCAGCTATTAAGAATGTATCCGTGGGGACGGCAGCCGCCATGCTGGGCGGCATTGCATCCGTGCAAACAGCTTTGGCCGGGCAAGCGGATGAACCATTGAAAGGTTATGTGAAACATTCCGTTAGTTACTGGTGTTTCGGGAAATACCCGCTGGACGAGTTTGCCAAAACCTGCAAGGAAATCGGTATACAGTCCATCGAATTGCTCGACCCGAAAGACTGGCCTGTGGTACAGAAACACGGTCTGACCTGTGCCATGGCTCAAGGCGCCGGGCTGGGCATCGATAACGGGTGGAACGATCCTGCGCTGCACGACAAACTGGCAGCCAGCTACGAGGAACTGATCCCGCAGGTAGCCAAAGCAGGACTTGCCAACCTGATCTGTTTCTCGGGCAAGCGCCGCGACCTCACCGACGAACAGGGCTGGGCAAACTGCGAAAAAGGCTTGAAACGCATCATCCAAACAGCCGAAAAGCACAAAGTGACATTGGTCATGGAACTGCT
>JAISDP010000180.1 GCA_031264715.1 Bacteroidales bacterium | reverse complement strand
AATTTGCATCCTTTGACAAATAACAAAAGCGGCAAAATTTCAAGGGTGCAAAGGTACAAAATGAAATAAAACAGTGGTACATTTTGGTCATGAATAATTTGAAAAATTCTCCTTAACTTTAACAAATACGATAAAGCAAAAACAGCAATGACGCTGTATATGAGATAGGGCATTGCGGTTCGGGCAATATACGGAATAACCGTTACCAGCGGGAAAATCATCACCCCAATGTTGCGGTTGTACAAAAACATATTGTATATGTATGCTCTGGAAAACGACCGGGTCATGAAGATAATTCCCAACGCTTGCCATATCCAGGATTTCAGGATATACAGCAAACCTGTAGCGAAAGAAAAAACCGGGATAGATAATGCGTAGTTCCCCCACAACGGATTTGCGCCCAAAAATGGTAAAACGATCGAAATAAAAATACCGGCAACCAGCATAAACAGTATATGGGAAAGTATGGCCGCCTGCCTGTCGGATTCGCGGCGCTCTTCATACATCCTTTGCGCCTGGCGGTAATTGAAAAAAGACAGGAATGATTCCCGCAGGTTCCTCCCAAAGTTATACTTGATGACGGCCAATAAAACCAATCCGCAGGCGATGAACAGAGTAACGGATGATGGGTAGCCAACCGGCTTTATATCGCTTGCCAGCCCGGTATTTGCAGCCGGCGCCCCGGCCACCGTTACGGCAGATGTCGAATCGGTTACGGTTGTCGGCGCAACGGTAGCGGATATCGGCTGGTAATAACGTTCCAGTACCGTCAGGGTAAAGGTATCGGGGATGTTTGCGCGGGGTGAACATCCGATATGCCGATATTTAGCCAGCAGCGTGTCCGTTTCTATAGACGGCGTCCCGGGCGTTTCCACCGGTTTCGGCCTTACCGCGCGGCGTTGCGATGCGATGATCTCCTGCTCGCGCTGTTCGAATTGCCGCATTACCTCTTCGGCGCGCTCCAGGTCGAGTTGCGGCCTGCTGCGTATGGTAATATTCGGCTGGCTTTGCTGTGGCTTTACCAGCGTATCCTGCTGAATTCCGGGGAAACAGTATGCTGTTGATGTTTTGGTCATTCGTCGTACACCACGTCACCGCTCAAACTGTTATCATCGCAATCCACCAGGTTGATATTGAAGTTGGCGGGACGTTCAAACGGTCCTTGTGTTAGATTGATACGCTTATCGGCATATACTTTTTGCATGAACAGGCCGAAAACAGGCAATGCCATGGCTGATCCCTGCCCCAGTCTCATCCCGTCGAACCGGATGGATGGGTCTTCGCCGCCCACCCAAATGCCTGCCGTCAAGTCGGGTGTGATGCCTATGAACCAGCCATCGGCGTGATTTTGCGTAGTGCCGGTCTTTCCGCCTATTTCATTCATCAACTGGTACGTGTAGCGTAGACGGGAGCCGGTGCCGCCTCTTACCACGCCCATCAGCAGGTTCACCATCAGGTAAGCCGTTTGGTCGCTGATCACTTCCTCCTTGTAGGAAGTGAACCGGCTCAACAGGTTTCCGTTTTTATCCTCGACGCGCGTTACGAACATTGGTTCGGAATACACGCCGCCATTGGGATATACCGAAAAAGCAGCGGTCATTTCGGCCACCGATATTTCGGGGGTTCCAAGAACAATGGAAGGCACAGGATTAATATAACTGGTGATCCCCATTTTATGCGCCATATCTGCTACGGCAGTCGGCGATACCTGCTTCAGCAACCAGGCGGTTACATTATTTTCGGATGTGGCCAGCCCCCATTTCAGGGTCACCCATTTGTTCAGATCCGCCTTTCTTCCCGAACTTCTGGGAGCCCATGTCGTGTCTTCCCAGAGAAATGTTTGTGTCTGGTTCAGCACCTTGTAACAGGGAGTCAGTTCCTTTTTGTCCTGAAAGGCCAGGGTATACAGGAATGGTTTAAAGGTCGAACCCACCTGCCGTTTTTGCACTTTCACGCCATCCCATTTGAAATGACGGTAATTGATGCCACCCACGTACACTTTCACTTCGCCTGTATGCGGGTTCATGGCCATCATGCTGGCGCGAAGGAAAGCCTTGTGGTAACGTATGGAATCCCAGGGACTCATAATGGTGTCCTTATCTCCATCCCACGAAAAGACAGTCATTTCGCAAGGTTCTTTAAAATTCTTGAGAATATCCTTCTGCGACACGTTCCTGGCGCGTAACGACTGATAACGCTTGGTTTGCTTCATTGCCGACAGCATAATATTTTCGATTTCCTTATCACTCAAGTCGTTTGAAAACGGAGCTTTTTTCCGGTCCTTCTTTTCCTTGAAAAACTCTTTCTGCTTCTCCTTCATGTGCTTCTGCACAGCCTCTTCTGCATATTTTTGCATCCGCGAGTCGATGGTCGTATAAATTTTCAACCCGTCCGTATATAAGTTATATGGTGTCTTATCCGTGCGTAAATTTTTGTTACACCATCCGAACAGCGGGTTTTCAGCCCATTGTATGGAATCTTCCTTGAAGCTTTTAGGATTCACGTATCGTTCGCGCAGCGGCTCCTTTTTGGTCATGGTTAACCGCAGGTATTCGCGGAAATAGGTGGCATTTCCCGCTTCGTGGTCAAGACGTTCGAATTTCAGTTGAATGGGTATCTGTTTGATGGAATCACATGCCTGCGCACTCAAGTAACCGTTTTCCTTCATCTTGTTCAGCACGCTGTTGCGCCGGAGGGTCGATCTTTCAGGATGTCTATGAGGATTGAAATAGCTTGGCCGCTGCAAGATTCCCACCAGCAGGGCTGCATCCTCAATTTTCAACGAATCGACGCTTTTATCAAAATAAGTACGCGCTGCCGATTTGATTCCATAGGCTTGATACCCGAAAGGCACCACATTCAGGTACATGGTAACAATTTCCTGCTTGGTGTATTGTTTTTCGAGCCGCACAGCTATTACCCATTCGCGGAATTTGATGGTTGCCATGTGCATTTTCTGCGCCAGACCCCAGCCATATTTAGTGGTATCCCTCTTGAAAAGCTGCTTGGCCAACTGTTGCGTGATGGTACTTCCGCCGCCTTCGCCCGATTGCTTCATGAGTACGGTCTTCACGGCAACACGCAACAGTCCTGTCCCGTCAATCCCCGAATGGTCGGCAAAACGGTGGTCTTCACGCGCTATCAGGGCATTTATCAAGTAAGGCGGTAAATCTTTATATGCAACAGGGTTCCGGTTTTCTTCCAGGAAAAAGGTGGTTAACAATTCGCCGTCCGACGAATAAACTTCTGAGGCAATATCTGTATTCGGATTTTCCAGGTGTTCGAATGTGGGCATGAATCCGAATTTACCATGGACAATTAAAAGAAATAACAGAACTAATAAAAGAAACAATCCTGCTGCAGTCCCCCAGAAAATGGATGCAAATTTCTTCTTCCGGGCTTTTGCCGTCTGCTTTTTGACCATATCGTTTTTATAAATGAAACCGCAAAATTACGAAATAATTGTGTTAAAATTTTGAAACTCCGATTCGATTTGTTTTTCTTTGCATCATTTTTGACGCTGTAAGCAATAACTGAATGGAGCCAAACTTAGTTATAGTAGAGTCGCCCGCAAAGGCCAAAACCATCGAAAAATTCTTAGGTAAGGATTATTTGGTAAAATCGAGTTTCGGACATATACGTGATTTGGAGAAGAAAAATCTCGGTATAGATGTCGCACATAATTACCAGCCGCAGTATGTCATTTCGGAAGGCAAGGGGACTTTGGTTTCCGAATTAAAAAAGTTATCCAGGCAAGCCCAAACAGTATGGCTTGCTTCCGATGAAGATCGCGAAGGAGAAGCTATTGCGTGGCACTTAGCCGAAGTGCTCAATTTGAAAAAGAGCCATACGAAGCGCATTGTTTTCAACGAGATCACCAGGGAGGCCATTCTCAAAGCCGTAGATAACCCGCGCGACATCGACAAAAATTTAGTGGATGCACAACAGGCGCGCCGTGTGCTCGATCGCCTGGTCGGTTTCGAATTGTCGCCCGTGCTGTGGAAAAAAGTCAGGCCCTCGTTGTCGGCCGGGCGCGTACAGTCGGTAGCCGTGCGGCTTCTGGTGGAACGCGAACGTGAAATACGTGATTTCAAAAGCCATTCATCGTTCAAGGTCACAGGAAAATTCCCGGTTTCCGAGAAGGACAAGAAAGCAATCCTGAATGCCGAACTGAACAAGCGCTTCGATACAGCCAGGGAAACCGTCGCGTTCCTCGAACGATGCAAACCTGCTGAATATCAGGTAGCCGACGTGACCACCAAGCCTGCAAAAAAATCGCCGGCGCCGCCGTTCACCACATCTACGCTGCAACAGGAAGCCAGCCGCAAGTTAGGTTTCTCGGTGGCACAAACCATGTCCGTAGCGCAAAAACTCTACGAGGCCGGGAAAATCACTTACATGCGTACCGACTCGGTGAACCTGTCGGATATGGCGATTGGCATGGCCAAGAATGTGATTATTAAAATATTCGGCGCACAATATTCGCAAAGCCGCCAGTATAAGACCAAGAGCAAGGGAGCGCAGGAAGCGCACGAAGCCATACGGCCAACATACATGGACAAAACCGACGTGGCGGGATCGGCGCAGGAAAAACGCCTGTATGAACTGATCTGGAAACGTACCGTGGCTTCGCAGATGAGCGATGCACAATTGGAAAAAACCACCGTTACCATCGATATTTCCACGACTCCTGAAAAATTCGTGGCAACGGGAGAAGTTATCAAATTCGACGGATTCCTGAAATTGTACACCGAATCGCAGGACGACGAGAACGAAGAAGAAAAAGGCGCGTTGTTGCCGCCTATCAGTAAGGGACAGAGCCTTACCGCCGACGAGATCACGGCTACGCAACGTTTTACATATCATCCGCCACGCTACACCGAGGCCAGCTTAGTGAAGAAACTGGAAGAGCTGGGTATCGGCCGCCCGTCAACTTATGCACCCACTATTTCCACCATCCTGCAACGCGGCTACGTGGTGAAAGAGGATAAAGAGGGCGTGAAGCGCGAATATGTCGTATATACATTAAAGAATAACAACCTGAAGGAAGAGATCAAAACCGAAATGACGGGAGCCGAGAAGACAAAGCTCTTCCCGAGTGATATAGGCATGATCGTGAACGATTTCCTGATCGATCATTTCAACGACATCCTGGATTACAATTTTACCGCGTCGGTAGAGAAGGAATTTGACGAGATTGCCGAGGGAAACCTGAACTGGACGAAGATGATCGACAAGTTCTATCACCCGTTCCATGAAAAGGTAGATGTTACCACCAAAACATCGGAACGCTCCGTTGGCGAACGTAAACTCGGAATCGACCCAGAATCGGGAAAGCCTGTGGTGGCGAAAATCGGGAAATACGGACCGCTGGTGCAGATCGGAGAGGTTTCGGATGAGGACAAGCCCCGGTTTGCCGGCCTCTCGAAAGGTCAACACATCGAAACCATCACGCTTGAAGAAGCGCTGGAACTGTTTCAACTTCCACGCAAGATCGGCCAGTACGAAGAAAAGGAAATTACGGCTGCCGTGGGACGCTTCGGGCCATACTTGCTGCACAGTTCCAAGTTCTATTCGCTCAAACCCGCTACGGACAATCCGCTCACGGTGACGCTTGAGCGGGCTATCGAAGTCATCGAAGCCAAGCGTGAAGCCGACCGCAACAGGGTGATCAAATCTTTCGACAAGGAACCCGACCTCCAAGTGTTGAACGGACGTTGGGGCCCCTATATTTCCTACAAAAAGGAAAATTATAAGATCCCTAAAAATCAGGGGCCGGAATCGCTTACACTGGATGATTGCATGAAGATCATCAGCGAAAGCGACAGCAAACCGGCTAAAACCACTCGTAAAAAAGCAAAGAAATGAACATGGCCGATTACTTGATTCCCGCTAATTGCAGTGCAGGCAAGCATGGGAATTTTGGCGATACTATTATAATGTATCAGGGAGAACCGGATTTCGAGATTCCGGCATCGACAAAAATTGCCATTATAGGCGTACCCGAAGATCGTTTCTCGGATGGCGCAGGCGAAATCAAATCGCCGGGAGTTATCCGCAAGCAAATGTATGCCTTGTCGGCAGGTGTGCAAGGAACGGTAGTCGACCTGGGCAACCTGCGTACGGGAAAAACCCTCACCGACACCTATTACGGGCTAAGGGACGTAGTATCTGAACTTTATCAGCGAAATATTGTGACGCTGCTCATCGGAGGAACTTTAGACTTGTTCTATGGGAACTACCTGGCAGTGGAAGGACAAAAGGCTACCCTGACGAGCGTTGCCCCCCAACTCCGGTTACCGGTGCGCGGGGCCGAAAAACAGCCGTTGAACTCGCTGACATTCGATCAGGCCGGGGTACCGGTACATATCTGTAATATCGGTTATCAATCGTACTACGTGTCGCAACAGGATTTGGATTATTTCAACGACAAGCATTTTGAGGCTTATCGACTGGGCGAGGTCAGGGAAGGAAATTTACGCGGAAGCGAGCCTGTGATCCGCGATTCGGATTTGTTAGCGATCAGCATGGATGCGGTCAAATATTCGGATGCTCCCGCTGCATCGAACGCTTCGCCCAACGGTTTTACCGGCGAAGAAATTTGCCAGGCGGCTTTCTTTGCCGGCTTAAGTCATCGATGCAGGTCTCTGGGAATTTTCGACGTGATCCCGCAAAATGATTTACAGGATATTACGGCAAAGCTGGCGGCTCAAATGGCCTGGTATTTCATCGAAGGCGTCAAAAAGCGAAATCCTGATAATCCGGGAGATCATATTCAAAACTTCAAAAAATATCTCATTTATTTCGACCAGCTACACCATAATTTGTGTTTCTATAAAAATATTCAAACCGAACGCTGGTGGATGGAAGTGCCGTCTATATCCGACAACCGGGATAACCTGATCATTGCCTGTACGCAGGAAGATTACGTAAAAGCAGCCGAACAGGAAATTCCCGATCGCTGGTGGAAAACATATCAAAGAATAAATTAACAAAAAAAATCAATTTTCAAATGTTTGGTTTTCAAATGGATGGAATTTTTTTATTAAAAAAATACAAATTCCTCTACAAAAAATGAAACAATTTGTAGCGTTTATCAGTATAATGGTATGTTAAAGTGCAAACAAAATTTCCAAGAGGCATTTTTTTGTTCATAAACAATTTTTTAGTTATTTTTACGTTTTGATAAAATGTCAATATTCTATAAAGAATTACGATAAGGGAATGAGGAGATTGCTAATAGGTTTTTTGTGCGGCTTTATCATGGTCTTTGATATCATTGCCCAGCAGGATCCGCAGTACAGCCAGTACATGTTCAATCAGATGGCTGTAAATCCTGGTTATGCCGGAAGTCACGATGCTATATGCCTTACGGCTGTTCATCGTCAGCAATGGGTTGGAATTGATGGAGCCCCGACCACATCCGTCTTTACGGTCAATGCGCCGTTCAAATTACTTGGAGCCAGCCACGGAGTTGGTCTCACGGTAATGAGCGACCAGATTGGGTTCAATACCGACGTGAGTGCAGGCGTGGATTATGCCTTGCGCTTGCCGCTCGGCCCCGGGAAACTGGGGATCGGCGTCAGCGGGATGTTTCTCAACAAGGCATTATCGGCCACATGGGTTATTCCTTCAGGCAACGGGATGGTCGCTCCGGAATCGGACCATGCTATTCCCGGTGCAAACGAGAGCGTCATGGGGTTCGACATGGGTGTAGGAGTGTTCTACCGGGCCGAAAAGGTGTATTTGGGATTATCGTCCACGCATCTGCTCGAACCCAGCATGAAGTACGATAAGGCAAATTATAAATTGAAAAGGCATTATTATGCCGCAGCCGGTTGTTTGCTCCCATTGAATAATCCGACCTGGGAAATAGCCCCCTCGTTGATGGCCTATTCCGACGGAACCGCCTCCCAACTCACAGCCAATGTGAACATCATGTACAATAAAAAGTTCTGGGGCGGAGTAGGATACAGGGTGAACGACGCGGTAATCGTCATGATGGGCGTTGACTTGTTCAACGGGCTCAAAATAGGGTATGCGTTTGATTACACATACACCAGCCTGCACAAATATTTTTCGGCAGGCGGTTCGCACGAAGTAATGGTAAGCTATTGCTTCAATTTAGTTAAAGAAAAAGTTGTTAAAAAATATAAAAGTGTTAGATTCTTATAATCAATTAAGGAAAGTATTAATTTTCGATAATATGAAACGAGTAATTCCTGTAAGTCTTCTTTTGTTCATCATCATTCTCTATGGTTGTGGCAGCAGTACCGGCGGAGAATTGACCGGGGTGCAGAACCGCAACAAATACTTCGAACCCGATCCATACGGAATGACGTTTATCCCGCTGGGCTCCTTTACCATTGGCCCGAGCGACCAGGATGTTGCATGGTCGCAGAACAACATGGCGAAGACCGTGACTATTGATGCTTTCTGGATGGACGAAACAGAAATTACCAACAATGAATACCGTCAGTTTGTATCCTGGGTAAAGGATTCGATCATGCGTCGTACTTTGGCTAAAGCCGGTGTAGACGGGTTTTTGGCGGAAGGCGACCAGTATGATATGTTAGACGATGACAAACGTCCGTTGAACTGGAAGACGAAGATTGATACCCGTAAAAACGAGGATCAGAAAGATGCTCTGGAAGAAATGTACCTGCCCGAAAACGAGCGTTTTTTCGGACACAAGGAAATTGATACGCGTAAATTGATTTACGAGTACTATTGGGTGGACATAAAACAGGCTGCCAACCCGAATAACAGGTATGATTTCAAGAAAAAACAATATAACGGATTTGCGTTCAATGCCCTGGGCGAAAAGACGGAAGTGAAGGACCGTTCGGCTTTCGTGCTGCACGACAATATACCGGTATACCCTGATACACTGTGCTGGATCAGCGACTTCTCATATTCATACAACGAACCGATGACCAGCATGTACTTCTGGCACGTAGCTTACGACAACTATCCGGTGGTAGGCGTCAACTGGAAACAGGCAACGGCTTTCTGCATCTGGCGTACGGAATTGTTGAACGGCGCCCTGGCGGCTGCAAGGGATCCCCTGGTACATCACTACCGCCTCCCTACCGAATATGAGTGGGAATATGCAGCCCGTGGCGGTCTCCAAAATTCGAAATATCCGTGGGGCGGTCCTTATACCCGCAACAACCAGGGCTGTTTCCTGGCTAATTTCAAGCCTATACGCGGCAATTATGCCGACGACGGCGGTGTGCGCACGGTACGTGTCGGCACATATGAACCTAACGAATGGGGATTGTATGACATGGCCGGTAACGTAGCCGAATGGACCAGGAGCGCTTATGACGAATCGGCATATCGCTTCACGCACGATTTGAACCCCGATTACAGGTATGAAGCGCGCGACGACGAGCCTGCCGTTATGAAACGGAAAGTAATTCGCGGCGGATCATGGAAGGATATCGAATATTTCCTTCAAGTAAGTACGCGTGCATACGAGTATCAGGATACCGCAACCACGTACATCGGGTTCAGGTGTCTCCGCGATTACCTGGGTAATTCCGTAAAATAAGCATCAAAAAATATAATAGTAGAGTATCAAAAAGTAAATTCAATTAACATTAAAAGTAAAAATTAATATTATGGGTCTTGCAGAGTTAACACAAAGTTCCGGCTGGAAAAAATTCATGGCCAAATTGTACGGTTGGGGTGCAGCGGTAGTTATCGTTGGTGCGTTGTTCAAAATCCAACACTGGCCGGGCGCCGGCATCATGCTTACGGTGGGGTTGTTGACCGAAGCGATCATCTTCTTCTTCTCGGCTTTCGAACCGCTGCACGAAGAATTGGACTGGACGCTGGTATACCCGGAATTGGCCGGTATGACCGATCCCGATGAGTTGGAAGGCATGAAAGAAGTGTCGAAAAGTTCGGGCGCTTTGGAAAGGTTTGACGACTTGATGGGCGGTTTGGGCGGAATAGATCCGTCGATAGTGAAAAGCTTGAACGCTTCGTTCGACAAGCTGAATGCGACTGCCGGCAGCATCTCCGATGTTTCGCAGGCAACTGCCGCTACCACCAAATATGTACAGAATGTCAGTGCGGCAGCCGAATCGGTGGGCGGCCTGTCGGTAACGTTCCAGCAAACAGCAGCAGGGTTGCAGCAATCGGCAGCTGCGATCAACAATTCGTCGGCAGCTATGGCAGCTATCAGCGGCAGCAGCAAGGGTTACGCCTCGCAGTTGGACGGAATGAACAAGAATCTCGCAGCCCTGAATGCCGTATATGAGCTGCAATTGCGCAGTACCAGCGAACAGGTGCAAAAATCGCAGGGTATATACAGCGGCATGGAAAAAATGATGAGCGACATGAAGGCGTCGGTGGACGAAACCCACCGCTACCGCGAGGAAATGGCCAGCCTGAACCGTAACCTTGCCAGCCTGAATACCATCTATGGCAACATGCTGTCGGCAATGAATGTAAGAGGTTAATTTTAATGATCATAAAACTAACATCATAATAATATGGCTCACGGTAAAGAAACACCGAGGCAAAAGATGATCGGGATGATGTATCTGGTGCTTACAGCAATGTTGGCGCTCAATGTTTCGGCTGATATCCTGAACGCTTTTGTCCTCGTAGATAATGGGTTGGTGAAGACAACCGCAAATTTCGTCGCCAAAAACGAATCGGCATACGGTATCTTTGAAGCGCAAATGGAAAAAAGCGCCGTCAAGGTGGGTCCCTATCGCGACAAAGCATACAGTGTGAGGGATATGTCCGACAAGTTGGCGTACGACATCCAGGAATTGAAGGTGGAACTCATCAAGCATTGCGACGGCCCCGAAGCGCCTTCGCTCACTCCCGTCGAATGGTTCGTTGGCGTGAAAAGGGAGAAAAAGTCGACTTGCGACGTGAATGACGCCCTGATACAATCCAAGGATAACATGGACAAGCCTGCCCAAATCATGATCGTGAACGGCAAAGGCGAAGAGTTAAAGAAAAAGATCGAAACCTACAGGGATCATCTTCTTTCATTGACCTCCGATCCTTCGGTGCAAAGCGCCATCAAAGAATCGTTGAATACCGACGCCCCGCCGCCGGCAAAAGACGGTACCCGTCAAAGCTGGGAATCATCTTTTTTCGAGCATATTCCCATAGTAGCCGTCGTCACCATGCTGTCGAAAATACAAAGCGACGTGCGGAATGCCGAAGCGGATGTGGTACAAAACCTGCTGGCCCAGATCGGAGCAACCGACACCAAGGTGAACAAGATGGAAGCCGTCGTATTGACCAAATCGAGCTATGTATTGAAGGGTAACGAATTTGAAGCCCGGATCATCCTGGCGGCTTACGACAGCTTGCAAAAGCCCGAGATCGTCCTTGGCCCTCTTCGTAAAACAGCCGACGGTTACGAAATAGCAGGCGAAGGAAGAGTATTGCCGTACGATGCACAAGGCAGGGCTATCTATACAAATTCGCCGGCCGTTGGAAACTATATGTTGCAAGGATTGTTGCGAATGACAGGCGCCGAAGGAGTGATGAGCTATCCGTTTACATACGAATATCAGGTAGGCGAAGCCAATACTGTTATTTCGCCCACCAAAATGAACGTGCTGTATATCGGCGTGGACAACCCCATCGCTATTTCGGTGTCGGGCGTACCCGGCGATAAAATATCGGCCAGCATGACCAACGGATCGTTGACCCCGTCGGGAGGCGGCTGGATCGCAAAGCCCGTAAGCCCCGGTAAAGCAGTAGTGACCGTTTCTGCTGAGATAGAAGGTCAAAAACGTAAAATGGGCGAAATGGAATTTCGTGTGAAAACGGTACCCAGCCCTGTTGCCAAAGTCGCCGGTAAAATCGGAGGACGTATTGATAAAGCCACATTGGTGGCACAAATTGCAGTGCTTGCCGACTTGGAAAACTTCGAATTCGATATGAAATTTACCATCACCGAATTCACCGTAACGGCCACCAAAGGACAGTTTGTCCAAAACAGGGCGACCAGGGGAGCGCGTATCTCCGAAGAACAAAAGACCCTGCTCAACGGTTTGACAAAAGGTTCCAAGGTGTATTTCGAAGATATAAAAACGCAGGGCCCCGATGGTAAAATCAGGGAATTGCCCTCCATTAGTTTCACAATCGATTAGTATCATTAGAAATTTATTAAAATGAAACGCATTATTGTTTTAGGATTGGGTTTGTTGGCTGTTGCCGGTAATTTATCGGCGCAACAGCCTGAGGCTAAAGTAGACTCGTCCACTACGGCGCTTGATTACAAGATCGAAGTATACCAGAAGGAAAATATTCCTTTCAAATCCCCGATCCCTTATGCATACGTCAGGGAAGCCGACGTAATGTTCGAGAAGACAGTATGGCGAATGGTTGATTTGCGCGAAAAACAGAATCTGTCGCTGTATTACCCGACTGCTCCTATCGGGAGCCGGGTAAATTTGGTGAATCTCCTCTTGAAAGGAATTGAAAACGGCGAA